>NZ_JANOJV010000207.1:0-30571 GCF_031418915.1 Chamaesiphon sp. VAR_48_metabat_135_sub
ACAATGGCAATTCCGTAAACCAAAGGATCAATCTCGCGAAGAATATGACGCATTCCTCGCCGATAAAGTCCACCCGATCCTCGAAGAATGGAAAGCCAAAATCCTCACCGGAGAATGGCTCGAACCCCAACTGATCTACGGCTACTTCCCCTGTACCGCCGAAGGTAACTCCGTCCATGTCTACGATCCTAGCGTCATCGAGCAAGGCTTAACACCCCAAACAGCCACCCCCGTAGTCACCTGGACATTCCCCCGCCAAAAATCCCTGCGTCGCCTCTGTCTAGCGGATTTCTTCCGCCCCCTATCGGAGAATAAATTCGACGTATTCCCAATGCAAGCCGTGACGATGGGCGAAGTCGCCAGCGAGCAAGCCCAAGTGTTATTCAAAGCCGATAACTATGCCAACTATCTCTACTTCCACGGCATGGCTGTCCAAATGGCTGAAGGTTTAGCCGAATGGGGACATGCCCGCATCCGCAAGGAGTTGGGTTATGGCGATTTAGAGCCAGATAATATTCGTGATATGTTGGCGCAACGCTATCAGGGTTCGCGGTATAGTTTCGGCTATCCAGCTTGTCCGAATGTGGCGGATCAGTTGCAACAGTTGAAAATTATGGGGACTGAGCGGATGGGGATGACGATGGATGAGAGCGAGCAGCTCTATCCAGAGCAGTCTACGACTGCTTTGATTGTCTATCATCCGACTGCTAAGTACTTTAGTGCTTAGGATTTACTACAAAATCAACTGAAACCTAGATGGTGAGCAATACTCACCATCAATCTCTATTTAATTTATGCACGAGTATGTCAGAACTTACTGATGGATTAGATCGTATTTACAACAGATTATTAACTAACACACCTCACCGCGTTAGTTCAATGAAACCTGGCCTATCTCAATCAGAAATAGATGAAATGGCTCAATGCCTTCCATCTATTCTTCCATCTGAAGTTTGTGAAATGTATCAATGGCATAACGGTGGAAATGATTGCTGGGATTTCCTACTTGAGAATTATGAATTTCCATCTTTAAAATTGGCAATTTATTTGTATCAAGAAGAACTTAGCCAACTGCAACAGGATGACACTGAAGTTGCAGAATTTTTTCAATTTCGGTTTCCACTTTTTCATAATCCTGATTCCGCCATATTCTTGACTGTCTTACTGTATGGAAAAAACGGAAGTCCAATTTACATACATGATATTGGAAGTAGTAACTATGAGCTGCTGTATCATAGTTTGACTAATTTGATTTTACATGCAGCCGAATGGTATGAGAAATCTACTTTTGTAGAGGATGGACTTGAGTTCAATGTTGAGTATGATGATGTAAAGTGGTCAGAAACAAAAACATATGATATTGAAACCTATCTAGAGACGAAATATATGGCAAGAGAACATATTCTCAGAATCGCCAATACCACAAGAAACGGTTGGAAAGGATCTATGTACAAACATTTTATTGAAACCACATCAAATTAGGTCGATCGATATTGACACTCGATTGTGTTTGGGGTAATGTTCGATCGATTTGATGATGGTGGGATCGATCGTTGTTTAGATTCGATCGGGTGGTGGTGGGATTCGATCGAATAGCCGATCTGTGAATTGAGGTAGGGGTAATTCATGAATTACCCCTACCACAATTCACAGAGCAGCACAGATAAAATTTATGATAATGTCTAACAATAGATTGCGTCGAACGATCCGATCGAAAGGTTGCGATTATTCAGGCACGTTATGCGATCGGGTGTTGGTAGGCTCGATCGTGTTTGGGGTGATGTTCGATTTGGTGGTGGTGGGATCGATCGATCGTATTGCCTCTCTATAACCCTCGGTAGGGGCAATTCATGAATTGCCCCTACCGAGGGTTATAGAGAGGCACAGATAAAATTTATGATAACGTCTAATAATAGATCGCGTAGATCGATCCGGTTGAAAGGTTATGATTATTCGGCAGATGGAGCCTATTTTATAACCATTTGTGTTCGCAATCGTGAATGTCTGTTGGGCGAAATTCATGATGGACAGATGATTCTAAATGAATATGGTTCGATCGTTAGAGACGTTTGGGAGGGTTTACCTAATCGAGTGTCAGACATAAATCTCGATGAATATGTAATTATGCCAAATCATTTTCATGCAATTATCTCAATTGATAAATCTCCAGAGTCAACAGAAATTCACAAAGATTTAGATGTCGATGATATCAAGGCGCATCGGAAAATGATTTTACCAAAAGTAGTCGGCAGATTTAAAATGTTGACGGCTAAGGCGATTAATCAGAGCCGTGAAATTGAAGGATCGTTCTGGCAACGTAATTATTATGAACGTGTGATTCGGAGTGAGGAAGATTGTCAGATTGTCCGACAATACATCATCAATAATCCCGTTCAATGGGAAATGGATGAGCATTATATCGTTGGCGTATCGAATAAATAAAGTAGGGGTAATTCATGAATTACCCCTACTTTATTTATTCGATTGCCGTTGGCACGCTACAAAGGACGGGTGTTGGTTGGATCGATCGATTAAAATATGACTATACACAATAGGGTAAAGCTATGAGTCCCCAATTAAAGCAAATACTGACTGAAATTGACAACTTGTCAGCACCAGAACAAATAGAGGTGCTGAGTCATACCATCGAATTAATGAAGCGCAATCTCCCTATTGAATTTGATGAATCAGTCGATCCAGATCTTGGGCTAGAAGTCAAGCCAGAAGTTATCGAACAATTGTTAGCAATTCGTCAGAGTAAGAGTCCAACTCTAACAACCGATGAGGTGAAACAGCGTCTAGGCTTGATTTAAGATGATTTATACCATCCAGTACAAATCAGAATCCCTTGAAAATCTAGAAAAACTCGATCGCCAAATCCAATCTCGCATCATCAAAAAGATTATCTGGTTAGCAGAAAATTTTGAAGATATAACGCCACTCGCTCTCACAGCAAATTTAGTAGGTGCTTACAAACTACGAGTGGGCGACTACCGAATTATTTATGAATTTAGTGAAGTTGATGAAACGATTGCTATTTTAAAGATTGGGCATCGTAGTGAAATTTACGGTTGAAGATCGATATTGATGCTCGATCGATCCTGGTACGATTCAAGGGTGATATTAATGTTGATTTCTTTGGTTGCGATCGCGTAGCGTGCCATCGGCAATAGGGTAGTGTAGGTGAAGCTCGTTGGCGTAGCCTACCGGAGGTAATCGATTTGGGGTTGGTTCGATCGATCTGTTTGGATTCGATCGGGTATTGGTGGGATCGATCGAATGTTGGATATAATATTACTAGAGCTAGAAAAAAAGTCTGAGTTAATTTGGATACATTCTATCTTAGCATTACTATAGCAATCCCAAATGACTTTAACAACAAAAAAGAATAGCCGAGAAGTTCATCTCGCCTATTCTTTTTTAATTTTTCAATAGAATCTAATCTTCCTGGATCAAAACTAACAATTTAGTTACCTGCGGGAAGAGAAGGAGAACGGTGGTAGGGAACTACATCAACACCGAAATAGCGAGAATACTCCGCACTATCTACCATCATATTTACCGCAGCTACAAACCCTTGTTCTGCCATCACCCGATTGTAATCGGCGATTTCAGCTTGGTTAATTGGAGCGCGTCCTAATAGGTGACGGAATAAGAATTCGATCGACTTCGTATTAGGATATGGGGTGTAGAAGCGGTTGATATAAGCTTCAGAAGTTGCTAATGTAGCGACAAATTCACGAACTGAGATCCCACCATTGCGAACTTGGCTTTCTAAGTCCAGGCGGCGGAACTGTGCGGGAATTTCACCAGTACTGAGATCCATGATTTGGATGTACAGTGCTTCGATCGCTAGTGTAGCTTCTGTTGGGCTGCTGTTCGCGTTCATCCGAAAGATGCGGGCGATATTCGCCGTTACAGCTACAGTAGGCTCACTCATAGTCAAACTAGAAGAACGACCCAAGGCAACGAGCTGTGACTCCTTCTGGCGGGCAGCAGCGGCATTATCTGCAAGTGCTTTACCAGTCATTGGGAGTTTCGCCATGTCCATCCGAGGTTTGATAGTATCAAAACTTGGCACCACAACTTGCTTATCTTGTTTGGTAAGTTTGTTGTAGAGGGTTTGGGTATTTGGATAGTTAGCAGCAGGGAGGGTGAGGAAGCGGTTGTAAGGAACTACATCTTCGCCAAACGTCTGGCAATATTCGGCACCGTTAACCATTGCACCGATGAAGGCTTTAATCCCTTGAGTTGCCAGGATTTGGTTATATTTACGGATTTCCGCTTGATCTAGGGGAGCGCGTCCGAGGAAGTGCTTGGTACCTAGTTCGATTACTTTGGTATTGGGGTAAGGAGTGTAGAACTCTTTCATGTACAACCCAGAACAACCGAGTCCTTCGATGAACTCTTTGAGGTTAATTTCGCAGTTGGCGAGCTTACTTTCGAGCGCGCTAAATTCGTTGGAGACAACGTATGGTTCGATGTCCCGCTCGAAGACTTGACGGTAGGCTGCACGAGTGACAGTTTTGAGCTGTACCGCATCCCCAGCTTGGGTAAGCTTGAAGGTTTTGGTTTGTTCGCGTTTTTTGGTGACACCTTGCTCGATGCGGAATTCGATATCCGGGAGGGAACGAGTACCTGTAACCGCACCGAGTTCGACGAATCGAGGTGTAGCTGTAGATTGATTTTTGGTAACAACACCAACACCAGTATCGGCGATACTACCTGCACGCAGACTCCGCGCACTGACACCTGCTGGTGTGAGGTAACGGTTGTAAGGCACCATGTCTTCGTTGAAGCTTTCGCTGTACTCAGCGGAGTCAATCATCGCATCGACGATCGCATAGAATCCTTTCTTCGCAGCAATATCGAAATATTTATTCATCTCCGAACGACCGTAAGTCGGACGACCTAACAGGCGACGGTGCATGAATTCGATCGCTTTAACTACATAGAGTTTCGTCCAGTAGGTATTGCGGAAGATGTCAGATTTAGCTACGGCGCGGACGAATTCCCGCACTGTAATATCACCATTTTCGAGGTTGATTTCCTGAACTTTGAGGCGTTGTCCTTCATAGACATCACGTCCCATTACTTGCAGGTAAATTGCTTTAATTACTGCTTGGGTGGAGCTTTCGGTGAATGAAGTACTGCGTCCTTGGCTGGATTTGGCTTTTTTGCCAATACCAGTGAATCCAGGTAGCTGATCCAGTTTAAAGATCTTGGCACCTAAAGTACCAGGAGTCACTCCCCGCGCACCAGGATTGCTGACTTGGCTATTAATACCAGGGCCTTGAGCGATCAGAATTCGGCGCGTATTCTTGCCGAATGGAGCTGGCGAACTGCTAGGATTGCGAGTTTCTTTGGGGAAGATCGCACCAAACTGAATTTCTAACGGATCGTTACCCGAACCATAGACGTGTTGATCTGCGAGTGGACGCTCGTAAGCCGCAAATGTAGTCAAGAATTGAGGAATCTTGCGGAATGGTGCGCTGTAACTGAATAGGTCTTTTTGCGGACCCCAGTTGCGACATTCTTGCGCTTCTTGACCCAAACCACGGATATAAGGCACGGTTTCTTCGCCGAAGTAGTCTGAATACTCGGAGGAGTCTACCAAGGCATCTACCAGCCCGTTAAGCCCCTTAGCGGAGACGATGCTAAAGTACTTCTGGACTTCTTCACGAGAAGATGGCCCACGACCTAAAATATGGCGGAAAGCAAGTTCTAACGCCCGACTATTGATGTAGGGTAAGAAGAAGTTTTTACGATACAGGGGAGACTTCGCCATGCGACGAACGAATTCCTTCATCGAGATTTCACCATTTTTGACTTTCGATTCCAAATCGGAAACGGATAAGCCATAAGCGCGAGTGATGTCTCTTTCAAAGAGTTGGCGGTAAGCCGCTTTGATGACATCATTTTTCTCAACTGCGGACAAGCCAGGTTTCATCGCATATTTAACGCGATTTTCGGCTGCTGCGGAGTAGAGTTCGGGTAATTCCAAGCCCTGTTGATCTGTAGAAGGACGTTGACGAACTTTATTCGCTGGTGCAGATGCTTTAAACTCACCAATCATGATGTCAAAGTATTGACTGATGATTTCTTGAGCTTCTTTATCTTTGCTAAAGTAGCCCAGAGAACCAGCCCGCATTTCTAATAGTGCGACGATGGTTGCTGGCACCGAGCAAGCATTTTGAATAATTTCCCGCAAGCCGCGAGTATTCACCGTAATGATATTAGGATCTCCAGCCACGATCGCATACGTCGTATAACGGAGGAACCAACTCATATCCCGTAAGGATTTCTGCATATTTGCAGGGCCGTACAGAGCGATGTTAATTGGTTGGAAACCTTGTGGAATCGCACCAACACCAGATGCTGTAAATAGCGTACTGATGTTAGAGAAAAAACTACCTTTAGCTTCTACAAAGGTTACAGTACCTAATGTATTAGCAGTTTGTTGCGTCCCACTGGCAAAGGTTCTGGAGGGTTCAACTTCTGCTGCTGCGGGCTTTTCTAAAAATGCCATCGGCGAACCACCGACGAAAATCCGGTTAGCCGCACGAGAAACAATCAAGTCAGAGTTATCGCTCAAAATCTTGGCGATTTCGATCCGTTTCGCTCCAGACTTGAAGTAGCTACTCAGTTCGCTTAGTTCGCCCAATGCGGGGAACCGATCTTGCTGTTCAGCTTGTGAAATAGTCGCAACTGGCAATGTTTGATATAAATTTGGACGGGATTGCGAGCCGCCACCACTTGCCTTTACACTCATTTAGATCTTAAATCTCCCAACCGAATATTTTGTTAAGCCTAATCGAGTAGGGTCAAGCTTTTTGACTTGCCCATGCGAGGATGTAAAGTTCGGGGATTCGGTTGTCAATCTTGAGGATTTTCAGCCAAATATTTAGTCCCACTCATACCCTATCTTTGAAGATGAGCACGAGTTTACTTACTACTCACTAACTCGATCGAAGTTTGAATAATCACGCCTATCGAGATGTTTCGTCTCGTTTTCCGTGTAAATGAAAATTGCCACTAGCAAAACCAGGACAGCTTTCAGATTAAAACGTTTCGCTCGTCTGTAGCTTGTTTATGAAGAAGTGTGTAGAAATTAAATTTTAGAATGACCTGTCAAAGATCCTAGAGGATTGGGGGGGTTTTATTAAAAAAAAGATAAGTTTTGTTACAGAGCGGGGAATGTGGGAAGTGTGGGGAGTAACTCTTTCCTCCCACTACGGTGGTACAGCCTATCTCCTATCCCCTGAGGACAAGTTCGTATCCAGCAGTGGAGGGGGAAACGACGGAGATAAAAATTAGTGTTTCGTTGCTGTTGTTGAATACTCCATGCACAGAGCCAGTTGGAGCGATGACTACATCGCCTTTGGAGATCGATTTCGTCGTACCAGCTCGATCTAAATAATATTCACCCTGTCCAGCTAAAATAGTCCAGGTATCTTGTCCCTGTGGATGGATGTGTGCGGGGATTTGTTGTTGGGGTTGGATGTACCAAGCCACAATTGTAGATTCTAAGGATTCTGTAATCACGGAGCGAATCGGCTCTCCATCAGTTGGTTGGAAAAATTCAGAGCTATTGAATATCCTATTTTCGTTCATCTCGATCGGGTTCTCTATTAACCAATTAGGATTGGATGTTAAGATTCTCATTCTGAGCCGCTAAATCGACGATTGCTGTCAAACTCAATACTAAATTTCCCGACATGACTGCTATCGCTACAACCACGATGAATATTTTGTGTCAACCGACTTCGGAAGCTTGGCTAGAACAGGCTTTGGGAAATGTAGACACAATTTTGCTCGATCATTCTCATTGCGAACGCAAAGCCGCCGGAACTGCGGTGAATATGATGTTTCGCTATCCATCCAATCATAAACTAGTTCGTCAGTTGACAGCGATCGCCCGTGAAGAACTAGAGCATTTCGAGCAAGTCAATCAAATTCTCGAACAACGCGGTATTCCTCTCTCCGCCTTGAATGCGCCACCTTATGGCAAGGAAATGATGAGTCAAATTCGCCATCAAGAACCCAACCGCTTGTTGGATTCACTCCTAATTTCTGGACTAATCGAAGCACGTTCCCACGAGCGATTGGGATTGCTTGGTACTCATTTACCCGATCGAAAATTAGCCGCATTCTACCGCAGTTTAATGGCATCAGAAGCCCGTCATTTTGGCATTTACTGGTTACTAGCAGATACCTATTTTGACAGATCGATCGTCCAAACCCGTCTAGCAGAACTTGCCATCGTCGAAAGCGAAATCCTCTCTACACTGCATCCTCAGCCAAGAATTCACAGTTAATTAATAATTATCCTTGGATTTATGCACGAACAATACAGAAATTATACGATTCGATCGTGGCAACCGGAAGATCGACAGGCGGCGGCGGAAGTCATTAAGACTGCTTTGGCGGAATATGGATTAGGTTGGGAACCGGATGGTGCAGACCGAGATGTATTGGAGGTAGAAAGATGTTATGTCGATCGCGGCGGTGAATTTTGGGTAATTGAATTACAAGGGCAAATTGTTGGCACTAGTGCTTATTATCCCTGCCTTGTTGGAGCCTCTGCGCCCGATAATCGCGGCGAGAAGGCGGTAGAAATTCGGAAAATGTACTTGTCACGGCATGTGAGAGGGCAGGGCTTAGGAACGTATTTATTAGGGGCATTAGAGCAAGCGATTGTCGATCGAGGTTATCAGGAGATCTGGATCGAAACGGCTAGCATCTTAACAGCAGCGGTCAAACTTTACGAAGAAAGCGGATATCAACCAGCGACAGGAGTAGAAACGCCCAGGTGCGATCGAGTATACGTCAAAGTATTATCGCTCGATTGTTAACCCTACCAGTTGCCAGTTGCGATTTGGTGAGTGAGAGTAGTGGATGGTGGATAGTTCAGAAAATGCGGGTATTTTCCCGAATCCCGAATCCCGTTCGCGTAGCGTCTCGGAACGAGAAATCCCGAATCCAATGCCCCAATTGTAAATTTTTCTTTACTTTATGAGGAGAGATCGAGAAATCTTGGTCGGGATAATGGGATGATATTGGCAATATGAGATAGCTGTGGCTTTAATCTTGAGTTTAGCTGTGTTGTGTAATTATCATCTAATTTAAAGTTATCTTTTCGAGGGAGAACCATGCTCAAGCGATTCCTGTTGCTGGCTGTGGCAACCATATTGTTTGCATTCCAAACCTTAGTTACCAGTGCTAGTGCCATCGAACTCGATGCCGCAACGCGCACAGTCAAATTGAACTCACAGGGTGAAACTGCCACCCTCAATCTAAAACAAGTCAATCAAGGTAGACAGCTCTTTGCGTCAACTTGCGCCCAATGTCATGCTGGTGGAGTCACCAAAACAGACTTTAACGTAGGTTTAAGCCCTGTAGATTTATCTGGCGCAACACCCGCGCGGGATAATGTTGTAGCTTTAGTAGACTTCATGCATCATCCCACCACCTACGATGGCGAAACTCCAATTTCTGAGTTACACCCAAGTATGGATAGTGCAGATATCTTCACTGAAATGAAGAACCTCTCCGAGGATGATATGTATGCTATTGCTGGACATATCCTGATGCAACCCAAGATTGTGGGTGAGCAATGGGGTGGTGGTAAAACTGTCAGATAGTCATTAGCCGCTGCTGTCGAAGCAGCTACACTAATGGTTGGGATTCCCCACCATTAAATAGCAAATGCGCTCTTTGGTAGGATTTTCCCACCAAAAAGCGCATTAGGACAGTGGCTAAGTCCCAAAATTGTTAAAATTTTGATACAGTAAGTACCTTTGTTGTTCACCACCCAAGATCGTGGGTAAAATAACGTGAGCGATCTTTTTAGTTCATTAAGTTACATTTTATAGAGGAGAACCGTTTTGAAAAAGCTAATTTCGATTTTCACCGTAGCGATTGCATTATTCACGATCTCATTTAGTAGCCCTGCTTTAGCTGGCGACGCTGCTGCTGGTGCTAAAATATTTAGTGCCAATTGTGCAGCTTGTCATGCTGGTGGCAATAATGTCATCATGGCAAACAAGAATCTCAAAAAAGAAGCTTTGGCAGAATATGGCATGAATTCGATCGCTGCTATTACTACTCAAGTAACTAATGGTAAGAATGCTATGCCTGCTTTTGGTGGTAGACTCAGTGCTGCTGACATCGAAAATGTTGCTACCTATGTCTTGGCTCAGTCCGAAAAAGGCTGGTAGTCACTAGCCTCAAACTAGTTTATCAATAAATACTGGCTGATAATTGCTGACGGTTCGATTGCGAAATTGCTTATATTTAAGTTATTCTCGATCGTGTCCAAGCAGTTGTCAGCCATTGTGGTATTTAAAGAAAGGGTTGGAGAACAAAGGCAAAAAAGACGTTCGGCGAGTAACCTCGATCCCTATCCCCTACCCCCTACCCTCTCTTCATGCTAGATATTAATAAAGTTGCCAAACAACTACCAGGAATCGGTCAACATTTAGTGCGGGAGACTGCTGCAAATCAGCAACGGTTACAATTAGCTACTGCATCATTTCAGCAAGCAATCCAGCGACAAGCAGAACTAGCCCAGATTCAAGAACAGTGGGGCAATCGGCTATTTTTCAACACATCCATTCCGGTCGAACCCCTGGATACACGAGTTGATATTGCCGCACCACCATCCCAACAAACCGTACTCGCTACAGACGGTTCTCAAATCGCCCCTAGTCATCATGAAATTGCCTATTGTTATCTAATTAACGTCGGGAGAGTGATGATTCATTATGGGCAAAATTTGCACCCACTGCTCGACAGTATTCCCGAAGTTTTTTATCAGCAAGAAGATTTGTATATTTCCCGTCAATGGGGGATTAGTACCGAAGAATGGTTGGGTTATCGACGAGCGGTATCCGAAGCAACAGTGCTAGCAGAATTGGGGTGTAACTGGGTCAATCCACCCTTTGGTTTTGATGACAAAGGAACCTCTGTTTCAATCGCTTCTAAGCCCCGCATACCTACCTTAGCAATGGTCGATGGTTCCTTAGTCTATTGGTTTCTCGAACAATTACCAGTAGATGCGCGGGAGCAAATTCTCAATCCAATTTTGGCTGCGTGGGAAGAACTACGGGTAGCTGGAATTCCGATTGTTGGTTATCTGAGTTCTTCTCGGAGTATCGACAATCTCAATCTACTACGCTTATTAACCTGTCCCCATGAGACACCCGACTGTCCGACACACTGTGCAGATGTCAGCAAACTTCCCTGTCAGCAGTTTGAAGGTGTGCGAGATACGACTTTGTGGAATACACAGTTGTCGCCAGGACAGAGGAGTTGTTGGTGGCAAAGTACTGCCAAGATTTTAGACTATTACGACGATCTCCATAAGGTCTATTTCTGTTATCTCCACGTTGGTACCGAAATCGCTCGCGTTGAAGTTCCGGCTTGGGTCGCTCAAGATGAGGCTTTAGCTGGTATGGCTTTGAGTTTAATCATCTCCCAAGTTAATAAGGGCTATGGCTACCCTGTTGCCCTAGCAGAATCGCATAATCAAGCCGTAGTCAGGGGTGCAGATCGATCGAGCTTTTTTGCCCTGCTCGAACAAGAACTGATCAAAACCGGACTCAGAAATGTAGCTACATCTTATAAGGAAACTAGAAAACGGGGTAGTGTGGCGTAATTATGGGGTAGGGGATAGGGAATAGGGAATAGGGGATAGGGGATAGTGAATAGTGGATTGGTAATTAATCATTATCAATTATCAATTAATTAACTTATTTCCTCAGGATTTGACGCTGAAGGCTGGCAACTAGCTTGGGCTTGAGGGATTCTAACTCTTCCTTGAGCGAGCGTTTGCTTTCTTTGATTTGACCGTGTGTAGCAGGAGTGTTTTGACTTTCTAACAACCACTCTTTGAGTAGTTGAATTTTTTTGTTAGGAATTTTCCCCTCAATGGTGTAGACACAACTTTCATCGCCTTCGAGGGCAAATAACAATAATCGATAGATACTCGTCTGGGTCAGAAGTTGGAGTGTTTTTTCACCAATAGGCTTTTTGAGATCTAGATAACAGGGTAGCATCCGATGTTGCTGCTCATCTTTGTATAGCGTCGTCAACCACAACAGCATCGGATGAGGAGAACCGACAAATAGAAACTGAGAGTGCGGTTTATTGTTTTTGTATTTCTCAATATCATTACGAGAGAGCATGATCCACATAGTGACTAATTCAGCATTCTCATGCTGAATTAATTGAGGAAAGACGATTTCAGCTCTAGGCTTATCTTTTGGCCAAGTACTCTGACGGCAAATGTCTTCGATAGTCGGTGGCGTTTTGCTCTGTGGGATCGGTTCTTCAGCGTTACCTTTTTTTACAGGCGGGGGTAAGAGTTGAAGTTGGGTTTGTTCGATTTGTTCGAGAATTTTGAGGATTTCGGTAACATGGGTAGGCCGTTGTTCGGCTGTTTTGGACATGCACTGATTGACAACATCCATCAATGATTGAGGCAAATTCAGTTTGGCTTTGACTTCACTAAATGATTTGGGTGATTGATAATGATGGGATTGAAACCAACCTTCAAACGAACTCGCTTTGGGCTTTAAGGGAAGTTCGCCTGTGAGCATTTGGAACATCATAATCCCTAGGCTATAGATGTCCGCCCGATTATCTAGAGTTTTGCCATCCATCTGTTCGGGCGAACAGTAGGCGGGAGTGCCCATAAATCCAGTTGGAGACTCATCTGATTTGAGTAAAGCAATGCCAAAGTCCAGCACTTTAACTAGTTCGCCTAATGTGGCATCTTTAATGACAATAATATTGCTAGGTTTAATGTCGCGGTGTACGACTTGAGTAACATTACCATCAATTTCAATCCCATCGTGAGCGCATTGTAATCCCAAACAAATCTGCCGCATAAAGTTAAAAAACTTCGGTAATGGCATGGGTTTGTTCTGCATCACATCTTTGAGACTGTCACCCTTGAGATATTCCATCACGTAGAAGGGCATTTCCTCATCATCGACACCATAGTCTCGCACTTTGACAATATGGATACTCTTTTCGCCTAATAGGGCACTGATTGTCGCTTCGCGCATGAATCTGTCGCGGACTCTCTGAGTCATTTTCGCGCGCGACAAAAATTTGACGGCTACAATCACGCCACCCAAGAGTGTATCCTTCGCTTGATACACTTGCCCCATAGAGCCTTTCCCCGCTATCTCCAATAGTTGATAGCGTTGAACGAGTAGGCGACCATAATGTTCATCTCTCACGCGATCGATGCCTCCATGACGCTCGATAATGAGATTGGAAACCAATTAATAATATTTAGCGATCGATAATAAAAATTGAACATCAAAACAAAGGCGATCGGGTTAAGCTATGAAATTGGTGTTGAAATCTGCCGATTATCTTGTCAATCGTCAGGGATTGCAATTCGACCTGTCAACTATCTACTTTTTGTATATACAATCACAGAGAGTTCGGGTGCCCATCAATAAAAGTGAAGCTGTTTCTTAATGTAGCATCGTCCGCTGCGATCCGAACTAGAATTAATACTGAGCTAAAAATCCCCTTAAATATAAATAATAATCGATGATAACTATCATCAACAACAGATCTACCGATCTAACGACTATAAATTTGAGAAGGGTAGATTGGATGAGCTATTCTCAATATACCCAATTCAACAGAGATGATGGACATCACCCAACAGCAAATGCTGTTTTGCGCCAGTAGCCACAGGTAAGTTACCCGGAATCTGGAAATGTCGCCAATAAGCCAGGACAGCAAAGGCAATCGCTTCCTTATAATCGCCGTTGACACCCGCAGCATCAGTAGTCGTAATGTGGGTGTTTGGTAAGTGAGATTGGAGCCGTTGATGGATGTAGAGATTTCGACTACCGCCGCCACAAAGTAATATGCAATCGGGTAATTGGGGTAAAAAGCGACGGTAACTATCAGCAATACTACTCGCCGTCAGATCGGTGAGCGTGGCCAATAGGTCTGCTGGAGTAAGCTGCTGTACATTGGCATCCGCGATACAAGCCTGAAGATAATCTACGCCAAATAGCTCTCTTCCCGTCGATTTTGGTGGGGATAATCGAAAATAATCCTGTGCTAACCATTTTTGGACTAGAGGTTGACAGACTTTACCTGTCGCTGCCCACCCGCCATCTCGATCGAATGTTAGTTCACCCTGACTGAGTTGGTTGACCGCGAGGTCGAGTAAACTATTTCCAGGGCCAGTATCCCACCCACAAACCTTATCTTCCCAATTAGGCTGGCTATGAGGTGGTAGATAGGTGACATTGCCAATTCCGCCGATATTTTGAACGCAGCGATGTTCGGATGGATGCCCCAATAAATAGGCATCTGGCTTGGGTACTAGCGGCGCACCTTGTCCGCCAGCAGCGATGTCACCGGCGCGAAAGTTGTCAATGGTGGTAATTTTGGCGATCGAAGCGATTAATTCCCCTCTCCCAAGCTGGAGACTGTACCCCATAGTTTCAGCGGTTGTAGGGCGATGGAAAACCGTTTGACCGTGAGAACCGATCAAGGTAGCAGGGGATTGGTTTGTTTGAATCTCATTCGCTGCTCGTCCAAAGCACCGAGCAATCCCATCGTCTAATTCGGCTAGTTCTTGCATCGATAATTTTTCCCCGCCGCAGACACCAAGAATTTGCGATCGCAGGTTGTCTGGATACGGATAAGTTTCCCCAGCTAACAACTCTACCCGCAAATCGAGCGTCGTACCGCTAATTTCTACCAACGCAGCATCGATCCCATCCACCGATGTCCCACTCATTAACCCAATTACTTTCATAGCACCCCGATATTTTCCTTTAACCACCAATTACACTTCGGCTACGTATCGCAAAAGGCGAGGCTAAGCCAACAGTGCAAGCCATTGACCAAGATTAACATAACAAATAACTCCATCGATATGTTATACTCGAAAGGCTGTGGGTCAACTAGATAACTCACCTATATTAACAGTTAAACTGCTTCAAAATGATTAAAATACGCCTCAAAAGATTTGGTAAGAAGCGCGAAGCTAGTTACCGTTTGGTAGCAATGCAAAGTACCTCCAGACGCGATGGTCGTCCGTTGGAAGAATTAGGCTTCTATAACCCCAGAACCGATGAAGTTCGGCTCGAAACTGAGGCGATCCTCAAAAGACTCGGACAAGGTGCCCAGCCTACTGATACCGTGCGCCGGATTCTAGAAAAAGCGAACGTTATCGAACGAAAAGAGATCGCACACAAAGGTACCTAAGTAACGTGACAGTTTCGACCCAATCACCCAATTTGCCTGACTACGAGCAACTGGTAAAATTTCTGTTTCAACCGTTTGTAAGCGCGGTAGATGCGATCGGTGTCGATTGTGAGTACACAGTCGATCGTCATCGTGTCTGGATTCGCATTGCTGTTGCTACACCCGATCGAGACACTGCTTTCGGTCGCGGCGGACGAAATATCCAAGCAATTCGGACAGTTCTCCAAGCATCAGCATCAGCGGTCGGTCAATCTATTTATCTAGATGTCTACGGGCACAATTCCGGCTCCAGACATCTAGACTCAGACATGTCAACTGGTGGCGCAGCTCCTACGGAGAATCGATCCTCTGGCATCAAACCAACTCGAAGATCCCCCGATGGTGGCGATAAACCCATCGATCTCGATGCTGCCGACGAGCAGCCCCGCCAACGTTCCAGCGTACCACCACCACGCCCTCGTCGTTAATTAAGCGACAAGTAATAAGCCTGTAGGGTGGGCATTGCCCACCAACTAGGTTTCATGCATTATCAATTATTAACTATCCCATTGTTACTTGTTGCGTTGTCATTAATGCTGATAGTCCGATCGCGCCCCGCTGGGAACCATGATAATTGGACATCCCCAACCAAATTCGATCGCTCCCGCGTTGGTGACGGTAAAAGCGGGGTGACGCATTGATATAGACGCAAGCACTATTAATTCCAGCTACAAATTGCTGAGTTTCTAAGTAGGAATCAGTGACGATACAATCAGCATGTCCGCTGCTAAATCGATCGATTGTCGCGATCGCTTCGTCTACACCTTTGACCGATTTAAATGCGATAATTTTACGTAAATATGGATGATGCCATTCCCCATCCTGGGCTAATTGTAAGTATTCTCCATAGTTAGCTACTAGCTCGCGATCGCCACGCAGTTGAAAGCCTTTATCTTTTAAACTTTTCCACAGCATCGTCAGGGATGTCGATCCGCGATCGGTATGAATCAATACCTTCTCGATCGCATTGACAGCATCTGGTTCCCCCACATGACTATCGCAGATCGCATGGCGGACTAGTTCCATATCCCCATTCGCGCCCCAGTATAAATAACAATTCCCGATCGCCCCAGGCAAAATCGATACTGTCGCCTGTTGCGTTACCTGATGAATCAAACTCGGTCTACCATAACAGATCGCCAAATTTACCTGCTGAGTGTGGGTTAAAAGCTCGTACAACAGACTAGGATCGGGGTCGATGAGTTGCACGGCATTTTGAGGAAATTCAGCCTGTTCTAAGCCCGTTCGCAAGGCGATCTCGATCGCGCGGTTGGTATGTTGTGCTTCGGTGCCACCACGGAGGATGATACTATTACCAGTTTTGATGCTCATCCCTGCGGCGATCGCGCCTAATTCTGGGAGTGCTTCGTAAATAAATGCTACTGTACCTAGAGGTTTAACTTGACTATATCTCTGTCGATCGCTTGTCTGTGGGCCGAGATCGGTATTACCATTAGTTGAAGACAGCTCGCCCAGACGATGTAACAGATCTATATACCGTTGAAGACGTTCGGGAGTGAGTTTCAACCATTCCAGCAGCAAATCGGAAATGCCTAATTCTCGACTTGCCTCCAAATCGAGGGTATTAGCTTCGAGAATATCATGAAAAGCACCTCGCAAAGCTGTTGCCATCGATTCGATCGCCTGTTCTCGTTGCTTACAATTTGTCAGTGAAAGATGTCTTCCAGCTCGAACGGACTGGCATAGTACACTGGCTAGGCTGGGGTTGGCACTCGCATGTTCCATAGGTCGATCGACTGTTAACGAGATCGTGATGATGGTAAGGACAACCATAGCTATCATCCATCGATCGGACAAGATTTAAGATTGGACTAGCTACCGTTACTATACCTGAGCGCAACAAAAAAGTCTCCCGTGCTAGGAGACTTTTTCACTAGTCTTTGTGGTTGAAGACTATCGATTCAATAAGCGGGAGACGCGATTCGAACGCGCGACATCAACCTTGGCAAGGTTGCGCTCTACCACTGAGCTACACCCGCGAATTAGTGGTTTTTTGACCACACCTATAAGTATCACAGGATTTTGATGGTTTGTCAATACCTTGAGCGAAAATTAGTTTGGAAGATTACTAGGGACAGATCCCCGACTTCTCTAAGAAGTCGGGGATCTTGCGTTGTTACTAGATTTTTTGTAATCCGACAATTTTGGGATCGATAATTTTTTGACCGAGATTGGGGAATTTAATGGCGACAGATTGTTTATTCTCAGTTCCAAATACATGGGTGATTTGTCCTACACCAAAACTGCGGTGAATCACTCGATCTCCCACGCGCCATCCTGTTGTTTGACTGGTAGCATTACCAACGATTTTAGGTTCTTTTGATGGTGTTTTCGGTATGTTTTTAGATTGGACTTTGGTACGGAGATTACTATTAATTAATTCGGGTGGAAGTTCGCCGATGAATTGAGATCGCACGGCGGGTTCTCTATTTCCATACAATCGACGTTCGCGGGCATGGGATAGATATAACATTTCTTCGGCGCGGGTGATGCCGACATAGCACAACCTACGTTCTTCTTCGACAGCTAAAGGATCGTTTAAGGAGCGATAACTGGGGAACAATCCAGCTTCTAATCCGACGAGGAAGACAATCGGAAATTCTAGTCCTTTGGAGGCATGTAATGTCATTAATGAGACGGCTTCTTTCCCTTCTTGAAGATTGTCTAAATCGGAGCTGAGGGCTGCACTAGCGAGGTAATTTTCCAGATTAGGGGTTTCATTTTCTTCTTGAAATTGGAGAGTGGCGTTGACTAATTCTTGAATATTTTGAACTCTTTCTAGAGCTTCATCAGTGCCTTGAGTTTGCAATTCAGTGACGTAGCCAGTATCTTCAATAATTCCGGTGACTATATCCACAACGGGGCGAGTTTCCATTTCGCCTCGCCATTTATTAATAATTTCGGCAAATGCTAAAACTCCTTTTGACGATCGACCTGCTACTGTTTTTACTGAGGTATCATCACTAAGGATTTCCCATAATGGTACACCTAATTGATGGGCGGCATTTTGGAGATTATCGATGGTAGTTTGTCCGACACCACGACGGGGAGTATTAATGACGCGGAGTAAACTAACTGTGTCGTTAGGGTTAGCAATTGCGCGTAAATATGCAACAATATCTTTGACTTCGCGGCGATCGTAGAACTTTAATCCACCAACAATTGTATATGGTATTTGCGCTCTGACAAAAGCATCCTCGATCGGTCGAGACTGAGCATTGGTGCGATATAGTACAGCAAATTTACCATGATTTAGTTCGGGATTTTCGCGTAATAGTTTCCGAATCTGACTGACTAGAAATTCAGCTTCATCGATTTCGTTATCAGCTTTATATAGAAAGATTGGTTCTCCTTCGCCGCGTGTAGCAACTAAGATTTTATCGATCCGTTGGGTATTATGTTGAATTAGGTGATTGGCTGCTGCTAAAATGTTTTCACGCGATCGATAGTTCTCTTCCAGCTTGACCATTGTTTCGGTCACATCGTCCGCTTTGCTATCACCGAAATCATCCTGAAAATTCATCAAGATCGTAAAATCTGCGGCTCTAAAGGAATAAATTGATTGATCTGCATCGCCAACAACAAAGATCGATCGATGTTCCCATGCGTCGAATGTTTTGCTATCGACACCATTAGTAACTAGCAGTTGAATCAGATCGTACTGAGTGCGATTAGTATCTTGATATTCATCGACTAATATATGTCTAAATTTGCGATGCCAATAATCTAAGACTTGGGCATTTTGACGAAAGAGCTGAACGGGAACTAATAATAGATCGTCAAAATCGAGCGCGTTATTTGCACACAGTGCATCTTGATAAAGCTTATAGACATCCGCAATTACTCGCCCTTTATAATCATTCTGCTCTCGACTATATTCATCCGGCGATAACCCTTTATTCTTCGCCGTACTAATTGCATATCGAACCGAGCGCGGATCGAATTTCTTGTCATCCAAATCTAATTGCTTGACGACAATCTGCTTAACTAATCCCTGACAATCGGCATCATCAAAGATCGAGAAATTCTTATTCCAAGTGCGTCCCTTATCATCCTGGTATTTCTCGATGTCAAATCGCAACACCTTACTAAACAAACCGTGAAAAGTACCAACCCAAAGATCCTTAATAATCGTCTTATAAATATACGATCGCATTTGAGTTTGTTGATACTCATCTAATGCACCCCAAGCTTTACCATACTTAAATTCTGCCTGTTGTTGGGCGAATAAGATCTCGATTCTCGATCGCATTTCCTTCGCAGCTTTATTAGTAAAAGTAACTGCTAAAATATGGGCAGGATCGACGTGATGGGTACGGATCAGATTAGCGATGCGATAGGTGAGGGCGCGAGTCTTTCCACTCCCCGCACCCGCGACGACTAATAAGGCTCCACAATAATGCTCGACAGAGCGGCGTTGGGAAGGATTGAGATGAGCGAGAAAATCGGTGTTAGACATTTGACAGGAGGGAGGGGGATTTTGGAGGTGTTGCGAAGATCTACCCACCCCGAATTAGCCTTGCGGCTGATTCGCCCCTCCGAGGAGGGGATTTACCCCCAACCCCCTTATAAAGGGGGCTTTCCGGCTCCCTCCCCGCTTGGTGCGCTTCACTGTCAGGGAACCCGAACAGTGCACGCATCCGCTTTATAGGGGGAGGGCTGGGGTGGAAAATCCCCTCCTCGGAGCGACGTTTTTATTCGGGGGTTCCCCCGAATAAAAACGTCAAGACAGGGGTGCCCGTAGGGCGGGGTGGGTAGATCTCCGCCTAAGTCAAATATCATTCAACCATTTCAAACACAACCGAAAGATTATTTGCAGGCATCGGATAGACTTGTTGCAGAGCTAAATTATGACTGTGAGCAACGGCGGTGATTTCTTCCAGATCTCGCACACCCCATTCTGAATTCTGACTCCGCAGACTCTCATCGAATGCAGCATTGCTAGGGGCTGTATGGACTCCAGCTTGCTTGAACGGGCCATATAGATACAAAATGCCCCCAACAGGGAGAATGCGACTTGCTCCGGCAAATAGCCCTAAATAAGCCGATCGAGGGGCAATATGAATCATGTTAATATTCACAACTGCGGTAATTGGCTGTTCTGATTCTACCAACCATTGAGAACTACTGGCATCGAGATCGATCGGGGGATATATATTATCGCACGGTGTAGACTTTTGCCATGCCACGATACTCGATCGAGCATCGGGATTGGGATCTGAAGGTAGCCAACAGCGTGGTGCGAGTTGGGGAGCCATAAATACCGCGTGTTCCCCAGTACCGCTGGAAATTTCCAGAATCGTCCCTGTCGGTGGCAATACTTGACGCAAAATTGCGAGAATTGGTTCGCGATTGCGTTCGGTAGCGGGTGCATACCGTCGGAGATCTAGAGGATTGTCCATTTACACTAATCGATCGAGACTTTTCTAGCTTAGTACAAGCTTGGCTGGTATTGCGAGGATTCTAACATCGACTCTAGATTTGCACCATTTACCTAAAAGTGGATCTCTTGTTTGTACCAGCAATTCTCATTATGAAAATTGAGATTAGACATCCTCTTAGATTTGGCTACTCACCTACGATAAATTTATCTACCACAATCGCTTTCTTTAATGGTACAGCATCTGCTGACAATAACTTTGTCTGTCCAGACAATGTTTAATTTAGTAGCCTCATTCAACCTACTAGTGTACCCGAACCTTTCACTATTATCGGGACAATCGTCGGTGGTAGCGCAGCATTACGGATGAGAAAAAAACTTAAACCTAACTCGATATATCTGCAAATAATTGCATCAATATTACGTCTCCAAATCGATCAACAAATATCTGGTGGTAGCTTCTGTTCGTTGGCGATGTTTTGTTTCTGAAAAATCGAGTCTTCTAAGCTTTGTCGAGAAATTTCTTTGCCAATATCTAGGTTTTGCGAGTTATTTAGAAATATAACTCGATCGATCTCTGTAAAAGCTAACAAATAAAACAATAGCTGAATCACAAGTACTTCCACTGCCGATCCATTAGCTAGAGATCCTCCATCGAATTGACGGATATCTTCAGTTTTAGTAAATGCGTAAATAACTTTAATTTCTAAATCGGGTTGGCGATGATGTCGGAGCGTTGTGACGACAGATTCGCCCTGCTGACTTTGACAGATATAATATGTCGTCTGGGGCAAAGTTTCCGCCGCTTTTTGTAAGATGGGAGCGATCTCAATCGCGCTCTTGCGGCTCTCCGCATCTGGCGCACCATCAATTAATCTTTTTACTTGTTCGTCTAAGTTCATAGTTGGTGGATAGTGGATAGTGAATGGTGAATCAATGTTCGGATTTTAACCTTTAACCTTTAACCTTTACCCTTTACCCTTCCCTTCTTTTTAAAGATACCATTGCCGAACTCCACCCACCTAAGTAGGGCTATCCCCACCTGAAGAGGGGATCGATCGGATAAAATAAGAGCAATATTTGTGACAGATTAGTCATACGAAGGGAAACAACGGATGGGTAAAGTAGTAGGCATCGACCTGGGTACCACCAATTCAGTGGTAGCTGTCATGGAAGGCGGAAAACCAGTAGTAATCGCCAATGCCGAAGGTATGCGTACCACTCCCTCCGTCGTTGGTTTTAGCAAAGACGGCGAACGCCTAGTTGGGCAGATGGCGCGGCGACAAACTGAGTTAAATCCCCAGAATACTTTTTATGGGGTTAAGCGTTTCATGGGGCGCAAATACGCCGAACTCAGCCCCCAGTCCAAGCAAGTGCCCTATACCATCCGTAAGGATGAAGATGGGAATGTGAAAATCAAATGTCCCAAACAAAATCGGGAGTACGCGCCCGAAGAAATTTCGGCAATGATTATGCAGAAACTAGCGGACGAAGCTAGTAGATATTTAGGCGAACCCGTTACAGGTGCCGTAATTACCGTACCTGCTTATTTTAACGACGCTCAACGCCAAGCGACCAAAAATGCGGGTAAAATTGCTGGATTGGAAGTTCTGCGAATTATTAATGAGCCGACGGCGGCTTCGCTGGCGTATGGATTGGATAAACGCCAAAGTGAGACAATTTTAGCTTTTGATTTAGGTGGCGGTACTTTTGATGTGTCCGTGCTGGAAGTTGGCGATGGAGTCTTTCAGGTAAAGTCTACCAGTGGTGATATTCAATTGGGTGGGATGGATTTCGATCGCAAGATTGTCGATTGGCTGGCAGAACAATTTCTCGCGGCAGAAAATATCGATCTCCGCAAGGAACGTCAATCGCTTCAACGGCTGACAGAAGCGGCTGAGAAGGCCAAGATCGAACTTTCTGGGGTGATGGTCACAGATATCAATTTACCCTTCATTACAGCGACTGCAGATGGCCCTAAGCACATCGAAACCAGGCTTACCCGCGCTCAATTTGAGGATCTGTGTGGAGACCTAATTAGTCGGCTGCGCGGACCGATTAAACGGGCGATGAATGATGCCCAGTTGACAGCTTATGATATCGATGAAATTGTCTTAGTCGGAGGCTCCACACGGATTCCGGCGGTGCAGGAATTGGTACGGAGTTTTATTAACAAACGCCCTAATCAAAATGTCAATCCTGACGAAGTTGTTGCTGTTGGTGCGGCAATTCAAGCGGGGATATTGGCTGGAGAAGTTAAGGATATCTTACTGCTCGATGTCACGCCACTGTCGATCGGACTAGAAACTATCGGTGGTGTGATGAAAAAACTGATTCCCCGCAATACGACGATTCCCGTGCGCAAGTCGGACATATTTTCTACATCTGAAAATAATCAAACGATGGTAGAAGTCCATGTCGTTCAAGGCGAACGAGAAATGGCTAATGATAATAAATCCCTGGGCAGATTTAAACTCACGGGAATTCCTCCCGCACCAAAAGGAATTCCCCAGGTACAAGTATCTCTAGATATCGATGCCAATGGTATCCTACAAGTAACCGCAATGGATCGCACCACTGGGCGCGAACAAACGGTGACAATCCAAGGTGCATCGACGCTGGGCGAGTTGGAAGTCCAGCGGATGATTGAAGAAGCGACTCAATTTGCAGCAAGTGATAAACAGAAGCGCGAGAAGATTGATAAACGCAATCGCGCCGAGGCCCTCTCTTATCAAGCCGAACGCCAACTGCGCGAAGTCGCCCTGGAATTTGGGATGCAATTTGCTAATGCGCAGCGGAAACAAATCGAAGGATTGGTACGAGAATTGCGCGAAGCTCTTGCTGGTGGCGATGAGCGACTAATTGATGAAATCAAAAATGAACTTGATGACGCGGTGTATGATTTTAGTCGTCAGGTCAAAACCCTGACAGAGGAAGAAGATAAGGGTATCTTAGGTACTCTGAAAGATATCTTCGTCGGCGATGATGACGACTACAATTATCGCGATAACTATAATAACAATGATGGTTATAATCCCTACGGAAATCAACGAGATCTCTACTACGATGGTCGCAACAATGACTATTCTTCATCCTACCCTAGAGATCGTGGTGTGATCTCACCCAGAAACTATAATCAACGCAGAGATCCCTATGGAGATACGCCCAGAGATCGAGGCAATGATAATCGGGCTAACCCACGTAATAGTCGGGATTCGCAAGGACAGCAAAACTATCGCAATGATAACGAACGCTATACTCGCGACGATCGATATCCCGATCGTCAGGATACCAATGACTACAATCCTAACCTACGCCGTGATGATTATCCCCGTCGATCGCCAAATAACAACCCGCCAATCGAGAATAGATCCCGCCAACGCGATGATGATTATCTAGATGATGCGCCCCAACAGCCCCGACAGGATCGATGGGATGACGAGCAAAACACGACTTCTCCCCGTCGCAGAGTAGATTCACGCGAGCAGAGATCGCCAGAGCGCAGAGAGATCCCTCCCACTAATCGTCAAAATAATGGGAGATCGATCGCCCCAGAAGATCGCGATTTCCGTTATGCTGATGAATTACCAGAACGCTCTGAAGTTCGTCGTGCGCAACCTAGTGATAATATTCCTAGTCGTCGCCCGAATACTCCCACCTCTAAACCGATGCGCGATGATTGGGATGATGATGACGATGAATGGTATTAATTTAGTGGAAAGTGGAAAGTAGAAAGTGGAAAGCGAAAAGTGCTGATGGTCGGGTGACCCGCCCAGTGGTCTTGGGGTTTCCCCTGTCTTGTCTTATCGTTTTCTTATTCGGGGGGAACCCCCGAATAAAAACCCCGCTGTCGCACCTTCATGGTCGGGGAACCCGACCGAAGTGCGCCGCTGCTTGGGTTTGTTCCATCGCCCTAGGAACAAAGGCCGGACAATACGGTGGTACAGGCAAGTAGAGTACCTTTTCAAGACAGTGGAAAGTTAAATTTTCATGACTGACATAATGAAACCTATGACAATCGTTAAAGTTAGTAGTTAGTGACTAGTGAATGAGTCAAAAGTATCTATATTGATGTATTCATCCATCCACCTGACACCCTGTACTCGAATCCTAAAAATATGCAAGATATTCGCAATTATTACGAGCTATTGGGTGTGAAGCGGGATGCTTCTGCTGATGATATCAAACAGTCATTTCGGCGATTGGCGCGAAAATATCATCCAGATCTCAATCCTGGAGATAAAACTGCTGAGGACAAATTTAAGGCGATTAGCGAAGCATATGAAGTCCTATCCGATCGATCCAAACGATCTCAATATGATAAGTTTGCTGGGTTTTGGCGTAAAAATCGCCCCAGAGCTACGCCAAATAATAATCCGCCCAGAGATCGATCGAATGACGAAGACGAATTTAGCGATGATTTTAATACATTTATCGATCGACTATTAGGGCGTAAAAAAGAGTCTAATAATGGGAATAATAGCACCGACTGGGCAGCTCGATCGGATGCCCAATCTGCCCGCAATTCGCGTCCTAACGAACGCCGAAATTCTCGCGAATCTGGATCGCCAGATCGCAATAGTGCTCCTGAATCTCAACCATTACTACGTCCTAAAAACCTTGAAGCCGAACTCACTTTACCACTAGAAAAAGCTTATTTAGGCGGACGCGAACGGATTACCATTCAAGAAGACGGTCGATCTCTAGAAGTAGATATGCCGCCAGGGATGATCCCTGGACAAAAAATTCGGTTGCGCGGACAAGGAATTGCGGGTGGCGATCTTTATCTAAAAATTAATGTATCACCCCATCAATTTTTTAGACTCGAAGGTGTTAATGTCTATTGTCAACTTCCTGTTACTCCAGCCGAAGCCGTATTAGGTGGATTTGTTGAAGTCCCGACGCTAGATGGATTAGTTAAAATTAGTCTCCCTCAAAGTATTATTTCAGGACAAAAATTACGACTTGCGGGCAAAGGGTTTCCGAGTGAAGATGGTAGGCGCGGCGATCAATTGTTGGAAATTCAAATTGTTGTGCCTAAAAATTTACTCCCTGCCGAACGCGAACTCTACGAAAAATTACGTGAAATTGAATCATTTAATCCCCGTCTCGATCTAACAATTAATTGATAATCTTACATCTTACACCAGATGCAAAATCCCTAGTGTTATTAGGGCGGCAGGAAGAACACACTCACCATCAGTTTTCTACTCTAACATCACTAATATTAAATATATATTGATGCAAGATGTGAGTGATTGATAATCGATCGTTCAAACCGTTGTTCTGAGATTATCATTACACAGCGTAGCTCTAAGGCTACCCCTACGGATTAATTGTGTAACTTCAACTTTCAACTCCCAATATGCAAACTGGAACCATTGTAGCGATCGCGACGGCTGTTGTCCCCCAACAGGGAAGTGTCGGAATCGTGCGACTATCGGGGGGAGATGCTGTGGCAATTGCACGGCGAATTTTTCACACGCCTGGCAACCAAAAATGGGAAAGTCATCGGATTTTGTATGGGTATGTAAGGCATCCAGAGACAGGTGAGACGATCGATGAAGCACTACTGTTAGTTATGTTCGCACCGCGCTCCTATACGCGGGAAGATGTGGTGGAAATCCACAGCCACGGCGGGATTATTTTAGTCCAACAGATTCTTCAATTGTGTGTGGAATATGGAGCGAAAGTAGCTGAACCAGGGGAATTTACCCTGCGTGCATTTCTCAATGGACGGATCGATCTGACTCAAGCTGAGAGTATCAGCGATCTGGTGGGTGCTTTGTCTCCAGCCGCCGCTCAGACAGCAATTGCTGGGTTGCAGGGGAAATTACGTCAACCGATCGATCGATTGCGATCTCAAGCTCTGGATTTACTGGCGGAGATTGAGGCGAGAATTGATTTTGAGGAAGATTTACCCCCGTTGGATGTGCCCGATGTCACGGCAAAATTAGGGGCATTAGCGGCCCAAATCGAGCGGATTACGGCGACAGCCGATCGGGGGGAACTGCTGCGAAGTGGTTTGAAGGTAGCGATTCTCGGACAGCCGAATGTGGGCAAATCTAGTCTGCTCAATGCTTGGAGTCG
Organism: Chamaesiphon sp. VAR_48_metabat_135_sub; assembly: GCF_031418915.1. Classification (NCBI taxonomy): domain Bacteria; kingdom Bacillati; phylum Cyanobacteriota; class Cyanophyceae; order Gomontiellales; family Chamaesiphonaceae; genus Chamaesiphon; species Chamaesiphon sp. VAR_48_metabat_135_sub. The sequence goes on from NZ_JANOJV010000207.1 coordinate 26,786, forward strand.
AAGCGATCGAGCAATTGTAACACCACTACCTGGAACAACGCGGGATGTAGTCGAATCTCGCTTAGTCGTAGGTGGAATTCCAGTCCAGGTATTAGATACGGCGGGGATTCGAGATACTAACGATGTTGTAGAACAAATTGGGGTGGCGCGTTCGCGCGCGGCGGCGCAAGCAGCGGATTTAGTCTTATTGACAATCGACGCGCAGATTGGTTGGACGGATGCAGAGACGGATATATACGCCCAAATCGCGCCGATTACAACGATCTTGGTGATTAATAAAGTCGATTTAGTCAATGCTCTACCTCAGATGGATCTACCATCAGGGATTAGTGCTGTAGTCGAAACCGCTGCAGCGACTGAATTAGGTATCGATCGACTAGAAGCGGCTATTTTAGACATTATTGCTGAAGGAAAATTGCACGCGGCAAATATCGATATCGCCATCAATCAGCGTCAGGCGGCTGCCTTGATTCGCGCCCAGACTGCCTTGCAACAGGTCCTAACTACCATTAAAGGTCAACTTCCCTTCGATTTCTGGACGATCGACCTTCGCGAAGCAATTAGAGCCTTAGGTGAAGTCACCGGCGAAGAGGTAACGGAATCGGTACTCGATCGAATTTTTAGCCGCTTCTGTATCGGCAAATAAAAATCTGTGAGATTGGGAAAAATTGAATACTTTACAATATCTCCGATCGTCGAAGCAGTCCAAAACCGCCACCACCAGGAGTTTCGATCGAGAAAATATCCCCTTGATTCATCTGCACTTCCGCTTTACTTCCTAATATTTCAATTGAGCCATCACACCGCTCGATCGAATTTAGCCCTAAAGCTCCTGGCTCCCCACCGGCTAATCCAAATGGTGCGATCGATCGATGACCAGACAAAATACCCATAGTCATTGCTTCTCGACAGCGGATGCGACGGATTACGCCATTTCCGCCGGAATATCGACCGATGCCGCCACTATTCGATCGAATCTGGAAAGTCTCCAATAGCACTGGAAATCGCAGTTCTAGGATTTCTGGATCTGTCAAGCGGGAATTGGTCATGTGAGTTTGCACTGCATCGGTACCGTCAAAATGCGATCCAGCCCCAGAGCCGCCGCAGATCGTTTCGTAGTATTGATATCGATCGGTCCCAAAGGTAAAATTATTCATCGTACCTTGTGCCGCCGCCATCACACCCAGAGCACCATAGAGCGCATTGGCGATCGCTTGAGAGGTCTCGACATTGCCAGCTACCACCGCCGCTGGATATTGGGGATGGAGCATCGATCCGGCAGGAATGATGATTTTCAGGGGTTTGAGACAGCCTGCATTGAGGGGAATATCATCATCAATAAGGGTGCGGAACACGTATAAAACTACCGCTTTGCAGATGGCTAAGGGTGCATTGAGATTAGTGGGTTGTTGGGGAGACGTACCTGTAAAATCGATCGTGGCAGCGCGAGTGGTTCGTTGGCGCAGCCTCTCCACTGGAGAATCGATCTCAATCTTCACCTGAATTTGACAACCATCGTCCATTGGATAGATAAAGGTCCCTGGCTTGAGTACCGAAATCGCCCTTCGCACGGATTCTTCGGCATTGTCCCGAATGTGATGCATATAGACGGCGACGGTATCTAAACCATATCGCCCCACCATTTCTAGTAGAGCATTGACACCCCGTTCATTCGCCGCAATTTGCGCTTCCAGGTCGGCGATATTTTGCTGGGGATTGCGGGCGGGATATGGGGAATCGGCAAGGAGAGATAACACCTCAGCCATGCGAAATCGCCCGCCAGCGACGAGTTGAAAATTATCGATTAAAATCCCCTCCTGCTCGATCGAGGTGCTGTGGGGAGGCATGGAGCCTGGAGTGATACCACCAATATCAGCATGATGTCCGCGTGATGCAACGTAAAATACTGGCGTTGTCTCGGTGAGGAGAAAAATCGGAGTAATTGCGGTGATGTCGGGTAGATGAGTACCGCCGTTATAGGGGTTATTAGAGATATAGACATCTCCAGGTTGCAGGTTTTCACCGCAGGCTTGAATCAGGCTGGTGACGCTTTCACTCATCGAACCCAGATGGACGGGAATATGTGGCGCGTTTGCTACTAACTCTCCCGATCGATCGAAGATCGCGCAACTAAAATCTAAGCGTTCTTTGATATTGACTGAGTAGCTGGTATTTTGGAGGGTAATCCCCATCTCTTCGGCGATCGATTTGAGCAGATTATTAAAGATTTCTAGCCGCACTGGATCTGGAGTTACCCCCCCAACCCCCCTGAGCCAGAGGGGCTTTAGATTCTGGGTATTAGTAGTAGATTGTTTGCCGATAGGAAATTCCTCGACCTTTTGCGGAAACTCTTGCTCTCGCCCTCTCCCCGTTCCAAGAACAGGGCTGGGGTGGGGTAAAACCTCATGAGTCAAAATCAAATGATTTTTCGGTGTTAATAATGCCACCCAATCTGGTTCGATAATATTGGTACCTATAGGCTCGATAATAATCGCAGGGCCGATAATTAGATCGCCAGCACAGAGATGTTGACGATCGAATACAGCCGCCTCATGCCACTTGCTCTTAGTATAAATCGAGACAATTTTTCGGGGTGTCAGGGGCGTAGTTCGTGGGGCAATTAAGACTGGCTCGGACGGAGTAGACATCGAGTCAATCGCTTCTACCATGACCGATTCGATGATAATATCTCGGTCGAGCGTCGCAAAGCCATAACGTTGTTGATAAATTGCCTCAAATTGCGACCGCATCCCATCGACATCAGTTGTAAAATCTACCAATAATGGCGCATCGGTGCCAGCATACCGCAGGTACACTTGTTGCCGAACTTGTAGCTGGGCAATGGCGATACCTTGAGCGGTAATTTCTGACTGTCCGATTTGGGCTAATCGATCGAGTACCGTTTTCACAGTCGAAATATTATTGGCAATCAATGGTAATTGAATTGCTTCTTCCTTTAACACTCGTACATCCGCCAACCCAATCCCATACGCAGATAGCACGCCAGCATAAGGATGGAGAAAAATTTGTTTCATTCCCAACGCCTCCGCCAATAGACAAGCATGTTGTCCCCCCGCACCGCCAAAACAGCACAAGGCATATTCGCCAACATCATAACCGCGCTGACTGGAGATTTTCTTAATCGCTGTCGCCATTTTATCGATCGCGATCGACAGAAAACCAGCCGCTACTTCTACCGAAGATCGATTATCCCCCGTAACCGCCTGAATTTCTGATGCTAGTATGGCAAATTTTCCATGCACGATTGCCCCATCTAACGGTAAATCCCCCGTTGCCCCAAACACCGCTGGAAAACAATCCGGTTGAAGTTTACCCACCATCACATTCGCATCTGTCACTGTCAACGGGCCATTATTTCGATAGCAGGCGGGGCCAGGATTGGCTCCAGCCGAATCTGGGCCGACTCGATAACGCCCAACATCAAAATGTAAAATCGACCCTCCTCCAGCGGCGACAGTGTGGATTGCCATCATCGGCGATCTCAACCGCACGCCAGCGATTTCGGTTTCCAATGTGCGCTCGTATTCGCCGTTGTAATGGGAGACATCTGTAGATGTACCGCCCATATCAAAGCCGATAATTTTAGTAAATCCACCCATTCCACTAGTTTTCACCGCACCGACGATTCCTCCTGCTGGGCCTGATAAAATACTGTCTTTCCCCTGAAAATTTTGGGCACTTGTCAAGCCACCATTGGACTGCATGAAGAGGAGGGAAGGGAGGTGATGGTGTGGGGGTGTGGGGGTGTGGGGGTGTAGGGGTGTT
>NZ_JANOJV010000208.1:0-6660 GCF_031418915.1 Chamaesiphon sp. VAR_48_metabat_135_sub
ATCATCAATTTCGTAATTACCTGTCTCAATATCGATCGAGATAATTTTGCCAATGTTATCTGGTGTTTCTACTTGGCTGCGGATCTCATTCTCATAGAAAATTTGTCCGCGTCGAGCAATTTCTCTATCGTCGTTAGGTGAAGCAGTTGCATTATTGATGGTTGGATTAGTCATAAACATTAAAATTGTCTAGATGTAATTATGTTACTGCAATTATCATCGATCGATCTTCCACTGCCAGAGGTGCTTGTAAAATCTCAATCAGATTTCTTTTTGCGGGTAGCTTTCGGTGGTTTAGCAGGAGTCAGAGAAACAGGGGGCGAGATTTGCACCCAGCAATCTTTAGTAAACTCACCCAAGCTAAATCTAGCAAAAGTACCTTGAGTGGTAGACCTGTCGATCCATACGGGTAAACCGATTAAGCCACGATTATCTTTGATTAACCACCGTACATCACCATCAGACTCCCGATAAGCTCGAACACCGTTTACCAACGCCCAAGATTCACCCAGACTCAAACCACCAAAGCGGCTAATTTGACTGGGAGTAGAAAGCGCAATCGCTATTCTTTCCGCGAGTTTAATCATTGCCGTTTCTGAACTAGAATCAATTTGAACCGCAATTTTGAGATCGGTAAGTAACTCTTGATGGTTAGGTTTGGATAATAGCTGTGATGGATAAACTTGTTCTCCATACTTCGCAACTCGCTTCTTATGTTCGCTCCCTCCGTTATCATATTTATGATTTCGTTGTTTACGAATAATGCGAGAAATTGGTGAATCTACACCGATAATGCCGATCGCAATTCTTACCCCGACATGAGCATTTAGATCTACTTCTCCCACCAAAGAGAGCAGCATTCCATAGATTGTTGAAGGTGGCGGATATAGATAGGTTTCCTTGAAATCCCGCGCAAAACTGCGAGGAAAACTCGTACAAGGACATTCTAAATAGATTTGCATTAGGCTTTTACTCCTGCCTTCAGCGTATTTTTCGCAGCGGTAACTGCTTCTTTGACACCGCGATATACTTTTACGCCTAGAGCTTCTAATTGCTTACCGTAGGGCGTATCAGCAATCTCTCCCGCAACGATTATTTCATTGGCAGGTACATCTTTTACTTCTACCAATCGGACTAATTTAGGACAACCGACACTATTTCCCACTCGTTCAAAACAATTCATAATCCACGGTGAGGGATCTTCGGTAATCCGAATCACGATCGATTCTGGACGAAAATCATATAAAAAGCGGGCGTGATTTCCGCCGACATGCCGGACTGACGCGATCGCATCGAGCGCAATTTGAGCGCGATTTTTATCTTTCAAACTATCGGGAGTTAGCGCGATCGCATATTGGTAAGCTGTATGGTGCATTTCGCTAGAATGAATCGAAGTTTTACCTTTTTCACCACCTTTAGAACCAAAAGCAATATCACCCCAATAAGGATCTAAACTAATCGCCCGACTAACTTCTAATGCTCCCCGCCGTTTAGTAGTAGCATTTTCATTATCTTTGTTTTTCTTTGCATCCATATATCCAAATAGATCATCATCAATGTAAGTATCGGCACTGAAGTTACCATCAGCTTTAAATGTATATTTATCCGTGTCTGGATTAAAGGCACGGTTAGTATCTGCTCCATTACTATTTTGCAAATATTCCCGCAAACCCCAGCGAATAGCTTCGGCAGAAACAGTCGTATATTGGTCGTTACCAACAGTGATTTTCTGCAAAGTAGATAGAGTACTTCCATCTCCTTCACCGCGATTATTGGCAGCAACGGCAGTAGGTGTGACGATATTGATAAAAAGATGTTGAGACATGATTTAGTTCCGATTAATTTTTGTAATTGTTTTGGCAAGTTTCGTTATCGCGGAGCATATTGCAATAAATCAAATCATGCGATGGCGATTGATGTTGATATTATTGAGCTTTATTTTTAAGTTTGAATTATGGGTTTTTACAATTCCATTTCAAATGTGGAATCTTCAGTTTCTAGATCGGGACTTGATTCGATCGATATTTCCTGTCCATCTAAAGCATCTCCTTTTTTGCTTTTGTAAGTAGCAACGGCTAAGAGAGCTAAATCTCTAGCCTGTCGCCAGCTATTTCCCGTGTAAAGTAACGAATAAATTTCTGCACCCATACCACGGCTTGTCTTACTAGGGAAGTCGCTCAAGAATTTTACTAATGCTTTAGCAAATCCATGTTGTGTGTTTGCTTGAAGTCTATAAATGACTTTTTCTGTGCTTTTGACGAATACATCTATCGCTTCTTTTTTATTTAGATCTCGACCACCCAATGAATCTTTTCGGTAACTAAATTGATTGCTCAAATAAACTCCAAAAGAACCCTGGACAGCATCGAATAAAATCTGTTCTTGCGTACCCAGACAATTTGTATTGGTTGTCATATCAACTAATCCTTTGCGTTCGTATAATTTATAGCGTTTGCGAAATTCATAAAACCCTAAATACCAGGGTTTATCACGTACTAAATTCTCTGAAATCCAAGGAAGTATATTAGAAGGTGCTAACCAATATTCTCCGTCGGTCTTTAATGTTACTTTTGATGGAAATAGCTGCTCTGCAATATCATATAGTTCTAATATTTCTGGTTTGACTTCTACGCGATAAACTGCTTGCTTGACATAGTTCTGTTTATTCCAAGACTGCTTCCCTAGTTGATATGCTTCACAATAACGAATTGATAGTGTTTGAGTACCAGCGATAATTTTTTCCCGTAGTAGAAATCGGAGAGCCGATCCCCCCGCACTACTCGCACAAAAATCTGCATAAGGAGCCTTTATGCGCTCGACTATTTGCCCTGAAGATTCCTGTCGTTGCTTCACCCATTCCACTAAATCGATTACATCTGGAATCACCAAAGCAGATCCATAATTGGGTAGCTGATAATAACTACAAGCAAGCGGGAGAAATAGCATAGCAAAGAATCTTATGGATGATTCTTTGTACACTCCATTGACAAAACATTCATCTAAGCCAGGAAGATGCTGACTTTTGAGGCTATGCTCTTTTTTAAATTCACCTTTTTTATTAAAGCAATCGGCAAAATCTTGAGTGTAGTAACAATCGATGATTTTACGAAACTTTAAGGTGATTTCTGGCTTTCCTGGCTCAATCGAGAAAGACAGAGATGTACTATTTTTCTCTAGACTACGCTGTTGATTGTGCTGTAAGAGTGTATTCTTCAAGCCTTCTGTAAAGGTATATCGCGACTGCAAATCTAGCTTGAGCGCAGGGACATGAAGATATCCATCTTGAATTTGGTAGGTTTGACTCAATAACCATTGCACAGCATCTCTATCGGTACCTTCCCAGGCAAGATGTACGGCATCTTCAGTTATCTCCCAAGTGAATGGTGCAGCTTGAGGATCGATCGTGGATAATGCAAGTGCCAATCCTGCAATACCCGCTCGGTGAGGTAATAAAGTATTCGGATCGAGTAGTGATAATGTGAATTTCGACATTAACTATTTCACCTCCTGTGCGCCGATTTCGGTTGAATATGTCCATTCGCTAGTAGGTGCAATTGGATAGTATTTATAGCGTTCCCATTTATCCAGTTTTTGCTTATCCACAATCAGCGGTACCGTACATTCGGAGAGTAACTTTGTAGATAGAGATTTAATTATTTGTATAGTGCTTCCCTTTGCGATGAGGTACAGATATCTGGGATTACCCCGCAATCGCAGGTAACTCTCCATGAGGACGCACCTGAATAGATCGAGAAGTATTATGACATCCTCTTGTAGCAAGACAGTTGTTGTATAGCCAGCCTCTCTTAGGGATGTTGGATAAGTGCGCCATTTACCATCTAGTAGCACTGAATCGAGATCGGGCTTACCACGAATATCCGATTGCTCCAGCCATTCTGCTAGTTGCCCCTGATTAACATCACCTGTACAAGACTGGATCAACCGCAGCCCTTCTGCTAAATCGCGATCTGGGTGGTAGGGATAACCAGGCACACCATCGGGATAGAATAGAGCGTCCAAAGCACGTCCGCAGTAGCGACGATTCAATCGACCTAAGCGTTGAATTAGTCCCGCAGGATCGGCAATTTGAGACACCAACAGCGTTGCTGATAGATCCAATGACATCTCGGCTACTTGCGTGGCGATCGCCAGAATTGGTGGTCGATCTGGCTCAAATCCATCCACTACCGCTCGATGATGTTTGACTCGATCGCCATAGCAATACCGACTGTGATAAAGTACGGCATTCAAGTTTTTTTCCTTAGCTTCTAAATACACCCCAATCGCCGTATTCACCTGATTGCAAACCCATAGCACCTTCCCGCCAGTCGCTAACTCCTGCTCTACTCTTTCCCAATTTGGCGCATCGGCATAGTGGAACCGATAACGGGGCTGCTGTTCTAAATCTGTCGCTCCTGCCAAGATCTTCACAGGCTCTCCTATTGCTTTTTGGATCGCTTCTAATTGCCAAGGTTGCACTGAAGCAGACATCAGTAAAATCGGTGCTTTGACGACTTCAAGGAATCGTAGTAATGCCCCGAATAAGGAATTATCGTAGCAATGCACTTCATCGAAGACGAATGCAGCCTGAGCAATCGTTGGAAACAAATACATCGGACGACGGTTACACTGAAGCATTCCCAAAACAGTATCTACCGTACACACGATCGATTCTTTGCCCCAAGCTTTAAATGATTCCAGTTTTAGGGCTGTCTCATTTTCTGCGCCATCTCCTGCATCGATTTCCTCTCCAGTGGATTTCAACCCTTGGAGATCTACATTTGCCCGTGAATGGAGCAGTACGGAATCTAGTTTATTGTGAACGTAATCGATAAAGCCTTCAGTACTAGTGCCAGTAGTGGGATAACAGAAAATTAGTTTGCGATCGATCGCGTGATGTTTTGCCCAGTTATAAGCACCAACTGTTTTACCAGTACCGCAGCCCGCCCGCGCTAGCGTTACTCTTGCTGTCGATTCACCTAGCGCGATTTGAAATGGAAACAATGATTCGCCCGGTTTGAGTCGAGATGAAATGACTCGATCTAATTTTTCCGCAGTTAGAGTTTGCTGAAGTTCGCCTTCAATCCAGGTTTTAATATCGATCCCCTGCGGTGGCAGAGCAGAACCGATCGCATCTCCAGCTACTAATAAAGACTTAACTACTGCCAGCAAAACTGGATCGGGTTGCCATCGATCGAATTGTGCTCGAATTTCTTCCCGTTTAGTATGTTTTATCTCGCTCACAGACCAGCTACTTGCTGGCTTATGAGAAAGCTTTATTTTGCGAGGTAGTTTTATCGCTCTAACACCATATTTCAATAGTGCTTTGAAATTAGGGTGACTCGTGTATAAATATAATTCAGTGTCACCAGTTTCTATCCTGAGTTCGCCTAGCTCGTTCGTTTTTTTACCACTCCGCCCACCTAATTTTAGATGGTGTCCCCCAGCCGCAGCTAATGCGACATAGAAATCTCCGTCAGCTTCCATTAACCATTCTCGAAATTCCCATGCTATTAGTACAGAAGCCACTTCATGGCGAATCATTTGTGGATTTCTGAGCGGGTTGCGCTGCTTTCTCACCACTTGTTGAAAATGATGATTAGCTTTACCCCAATCATGTAAATAAGCAGCCAATCGTGCAGTTGCTAGTAAGTACTCGAAAGAGCAAGTTAAACCAAATTGCACAATCAATTGATCGCCAACACAAGTTGCAATTGTAGTTACAGCATCTATAACAGCTATTGTATGCCCGACCAGAGTATTAGCACCTTGCCAAGTTTCTTCATCACGATTAAATGATTTCGCAAGTAAAAGATCCGGTGATAATTTAGGCTGCATTCGCTAACTCCTGAGGCGGATAAAACCAACCACAACCAAAATGTTTGCGACCACCCATGCCTAAGCACTGAAGTTTAATCGAATCTTCAGGCTTTAATCCTTCAATTACTATCCCATAACCCATCACATGTTTGCCATGAATATAAAGCGATCGCTTTGCCAGATCGCCGCGATAATCGCTATCAATAAAGGGTTTAGCTTCTATTTCTAATTTATCTAATGCTCGTTGGCAAGATATCAAAAATTGGGTTGGTGCTTCACTTTGATTCCACTCTTTTAGCTTGAAAGTAACCAATCTAGATTTGAGACTTTCGCTTGGCTCTGGTAACGTAAGCTGTGGCTGAACTAATCGAATCAGATGCCCCTGAATATCAAACACTTGCTCTTGCAATAACCGATACCAAAGTTGAACACTATCGCTAGGGCATCGCAATCTAAATCGTGAATGTCGATCGAGATAAATAGTACCATCACGATCGGATACACCCGGAATACTTGATATCAAAATCTCTGGCGACAAAGATCGATCGATTAACAATTCACCATAACTATCCTGTCGATCTAAAACTAACTTCTTCGTCGCCGAATATAGTGCATAACCATGATCGGCTGGTAAAGTTTTACCGACTAATTTGTATTGAATTTCTAAATAGTTCATCACCCTAAATTTTCACCCTTTTGATAACTACTTTTCATCTCCTCGATCTCCTCCCGCATCATCATTACCAGCTCCTGCGGTTGCAGCACAATCGCACCCCGCCCATAAGAGAGTACCCACCGCTTCAGCTCTTGTAACCCTTTCGCTACAAATTTCAGCGTCAT
>NZ_JANOJV010000209.1:0-7267 GCF_031418915.1 Chamaesiphon sp. VAR_48_metabat_135_sub
ACACCAGGAGCAGTAGCTAAGATCGATCGAGCCTCATCTGGAGCGAACGGCGCAGCAAATTCTAGGTTAATTGCTTCCGAATGGGCGCGGAGTACCGGAACCCGAATACATGTAGCCGTAATTCTCAGATCTGGCGTACCAAAAATCTTGCGAGTTTCGTTGACCATTTTCATCTCCTCTTCGCAGTACCCATGTTCGTCGATCGGGGTATTGTGAGGAAATAAATTAAATGCTAACGGATAGGGGAAAATTTCGGGCTTGGGAGTTTTCCCCTCGAGAATATCTCGACTCTGGGTTTCTACTTCCGCCATTGCTCTGGCACCTGCGCCACTGGCTGACTGATAAGTAGCCGCAACGATGCGTTGAATCGGTTGAATTTTGTGGAGCGGATAAATCGCTACCGCCATTAAAATCGTCGTACAGTTGGGATTGGCGATAATTCCTTGATGATGCTCTGCTGCTGCGGGATTGACTTCAGGAATAATTAATGGCACATTGGGCAGCATCCGAAAAGCACTGGAATTGTCGATAAATAACGCGCCAGCCGCTACTGCTTGGGGTGCTAAAGCCTTCGATGTCGAACCACCAGCAGATGCTAAGACAATATCGATACCGTCAAAAGATTTATCCCCGACAGTTTCTACCGTAATTTCCTCACCCCGAAACTTTAACTTTGTACCTGCGGACTTAGGCGACGCAAATAGTTTGAGTTCGGCAATCGGAAAATTGCGACTGGCTAGTAATTCGATTAGTTCCGTACCAACGGCACCTGTTGCTCCTAAAATTGCAACGCGATATAGATCGGACAAGAAAGCTACCTCCACTGATATTGATAATATTGAAACATCAAAACTTTAGTTTACGCTAGCTCCACGACCTACAGATCGAACATTTGTACCGATCTAGATCTAGTCTCAATCTCGTTAGTTTCTCTGAATTGGAGCGACTTGGATCGCGCGGAGATTTTTAACCATGTTTACACTCAAACCTCTTCATATTTATCATACCAGGAAATCGCGATCGTGTGTTGAGAAATATGTAGTTTCAATCGATCGATCGAGATCGTCTTAGTCCGCGATGGTTAGCAAACATGCGATTGGCGAAAACCACTGCTAATTGGCATAAATTACAAATTTTTTGATTCTCTTCATTTACCTATAGCTATATTGCAAAATATTTTCTCAGTATTTATAATACTTGACCTCGCAAGCACAAATATTTGTAAATACCATGTTTTTGAATATTCTAACTATGAGAGAATTATAATATTCAGACAATAAAAAACACTCAGCCAATTCGAGTTCATTCCTCTTTTTTACAATAACAACAAAAGCGGCGATCTTCCACTACTGCAATTGCACGAGTGGGAAGTTTGCAGTTTTCAATTTTTGCAGAGGTGGTCGGGTGGAGCAACTGACATTTTCAGATACACAGCAATTGCTGATGACAATCCATAATCTCTATACCCTCAAAAATGCCGATACATTCGGGACTGATAGCCTTGCGATGCTCGTACCGCTCGTCCCAGCAGACGCTTCCGTAGCGATGACTTTTCGAGGTGATTTCACCGAACTTACAGTCAAATCCCTAGATCCAGATTTAGATCGTTTGGTGGAGGTATTAATGCCTGCGATGACTCGCTATACAACTCAAAGTCCTTTCTTTGCAAATATACCAGCGATCGTCAAGGGCACTCATAAAGCTTCCGATTTTATCGATTTCGAGGCATTTTCGCGGCGGGAAATATACACGGAAGTGATGAAGTCGCTCGGTAGCGATGACACAACTATGTTAATTCTGTTCGATTTGGATTCCGGTAGATGGCCGCGTCCTGACGAATTGATTCTACATTACGCATTTTATCATCCTTGGCAAAAACTGAGCGAACGCGATCGATTAATCCTAAATTTACTCCAACCCCATCTGATTCAAGCCTATCAAAACATCTGTCAATACCAACAGTTTCAACAACAATTAGAGGGATTGCAACAGTCCCTCGATCGCTGTGGGGTAATTTTAGTAGACGATCTCGGTAGAGTGCAATTGATGACGGCTCAAGCTGCCACCTGGTTGCAATTATATTTTCCTGGTCATCGTAAGTTTCATCAATTGCCAGAATTATTACAGTCGTGGGTTAGATATCAAATCGATCGATTAAAATCAGTTGACAATTTGCCCTCGCCCCAACTTCCCCTCCGCTTTCAACAGGAAAATCGACAATTAACGATGCGGCTGACGATCGATATTCCTGGCAAAAGCTATCTGCTATTCTTCGCCGAAGAAGCCATACTATCGATACTTGCTGCGCTAGAATTATTGGGTTTGACTCAGCGAGAAGCAGAAATTTTAGCTGGCGTTATTCACGGTCGATCGAATCAGGACATTGCTACCGATTTGCAGATGAGTATCAACACTGTCCGCAAACATTTGGAGCATATTTATCGAAAGCTTGGCGTACAAAGCCGCACGGAAGCGATCTCAGTGGCACTAGGCAAGTTAGGTGGGTTGAATATATCTCTAGTTGTCTAAATCGGCACAGATCGGCCAATAAATCGAACATTGCGATCGAGTAAAAATACAGGGATAGAACTCCAGGGAAAGACCGATCTCAATCCGTTAGGTTCGATGAACAGTGCCGAGAAAATCCCTATCTGCCTGCACTCTAGCTAATTATTACAATTTCTTCATAATTCTATAGCCGATCTGCTTATAGACGTTCTCTAGTTAAATATGCGATCGTAGTAGGTATCGCACAGCACATCATTTAGCCAATTCGATCTCTGTTAGAAATCGATCGCAATTATCAGCGGTAAACCAGATCTCTGACTCGATCTCCCGTTCGATTTTGGTACACATACGTACAATCCACAACCAAATTAAATCAATGCAAAAATTCTCCCCGATAACTGCTAAAAGTTTTGCGCTGACTTGTTTTTCCGCTTTATCGCTACTAGCTGCTACTCCCGCTCGATCGGCTACTCTCGGTGGTGATATACTGCCTTCAAGTACTGTATTGAATGGATATTCTCTCACAGATATGGCTGCGGCGATCGCCCCTTGGCAAGATACTTCCGATCCAGCCCGACTACCCAACACCCCTTTTCAGTTGCTAACTAATGCCAATACTACCTAATAACGTCACATCCGATACCTATTTTTACGCCATCATCGCCTCTGTTAACGATTCGCCGCCGATCTTAGGGACATTTCCCACCAATGCTAGTCAGAATTCATTCTACTGGTACGATCCCAGTCAACTAGGTGCTACGACTTCGATTACCGTAGATGGGCAGCAAACATTCCTCGATCCATCTTACCTGGCTGGACCAGTCAATTTGTCGCTGCCTAACGGCGGTAGTAACACGATTGTCTTTGCGACATTCCTTGCCCCCTTCCAACCAGGAACCCATACAGTTAGCGTTCAAGCTTCTTTTAATGGAACGTTGGTTGTTGATTACTGTCGCGCCAATAATTTGCCAGATACATGTGGTGTTTTCCCCGCAGTGAATTATACAGTAACATCGACAACAGTTCCCGAACCTGCCAGTCTGCTGGGTACGGTAGTGTTTGGTGCTGCTGTCGTTACCTTGAAACGCAAACAGAAGAAACTGTCTCGATCGAATTCAGCACCAATTCAATAACTTGGACGCATAGTATTCTCGTTGGTAGAACATCCCCGACTTCTTGAAGAAGTCGGGGATGTCGCCTTGCTGATTTGATATATACCTGAATCTTCTCAACTATTTGAGCATCTGACTCATTTGCATGGTAGAGATCCCAGCGGATTTGTAAATTCAACCAGAAGTCGCTAGAAACGTTACAAAATTTAGCCAGTCGCAAAGTTAGATAGTGAAGGGTTGAGTATCAGTCAAAAGTATCACCACTATCTACGCTATTTAACGGATCTCGATCGACTGACTCTGATGCAGCCGTGTGCCAAAACCTCTGGCTATCTAGCTTCTAGGTAGTTGTTGCAATTTTTTCATACTTCGATATCGAAGGTGGTAATGGTAACGATGTCATCGATGCTGTAGCCTACTCACCTCTAGTCTTACCTTTTAGTTATGCTCTACCAAATTTTTACAACTCTGGACAAGGACAGATTGACAAGATCGAGGGTGGTGGGGGTAGAGATACTTTTGTATTAGGGACTGTGCTAGATCCAAAAGCTGAAGTAACTGGTTCTGCATATTATGTGGGTGGTGGCGATCGAGATTATGCTTTGATTCAAGACTTTAAGCTAGGCTCCAATGGCGACAAAATCCAACTCTTTAGTCAGACTACTAATCCTAATGACTATGTTTTAGGTGCTGTGGCGAATGGTTTGCCGAATGGGGTGGGGATTTACACCAACGATACCGCTCGCGATCTGATCGGTATCGTTCAGGGTGACAATGTTTCTCTAGCTACCTTGAACCTGACTAATAACTCCCAATTTAATTTGGTTGGTTAGGGATGGGCAAAAGCATCAACGTATCAGAATATTAGATCCAAACGTCCTAACTGCCCTGGTGAATGCTATATTTAACGCGCTCTTAAATCTGTGAACCCTTTATTAAATCTCGATCGTGTTTCGATTGCTGTTGAGTCTATAATCGATCGATTGCAGCGGTTTGAATTATACCCCCAACTCCTCCACGAAATCCTCACCGACGATCTGGTCGAGGAAATGGCGATAGCTGGATCGATCGATTTAGAATCTACCTCAACTGAATACGCCCAAAAGTATGCAGAAATTGAGAGATCGATCGAATGTCAGGGCATGAACGAGCAGCAACTAGGGGCGATTGTCGATCGAGAGCTGAGATTGCAGAAGTTTAAATTAGCTAGGTGGGGAAATGAGGTAGAGCCTTATTTTGTTGCTCAAGGTGGGGGATTAGATCGGGTGATACTATCGATTCTGCAAGTTGCCGATGGCTCTCTCGCCCAAGAGCTATTCTTTCGGATTCAGTCGGGAGAACAGTCTTTTGCCGAAATCGCGCTCGATTATTCTCAGGGCATTCACGCGGAGAATGCGGGGATTTTGGGGCCATTGTTATTGAGAGAATTGACTCCTGGAATTAGGGACATTGTCGAACGATTGGCACCTGGAGAGTTGTCTGTCCTCTTGCAAGTCGATAACTACTATACCTTCTTTCGTCTCGACGAACGGGAACCAGCTCAGTTAGACGATAGCGAAACGCTGCCTTTAAAAGGTCGAATGTATCAATTTCTGCTCGATGAGCTATTTTCGATCTGGCTGGAGTCTCAATTATCACTGCTGATGCGGTTCAAAGCGACGATCCCGAATAGAGGTGAAAATATAGATGATGATAAATTGGATTTCATTTGACGAATGGAGACGATACTATGATAGTTATTATTCTACT
The DNA here is from genome assembly GCF_031418915.1 of Chamaesiphon sp. VAR_48_metabat_135_sub. Taxonomy (NCBI): domain Bacteria; kingdom Bacillati; phylum Cyanobacteriota; class Cyanophyceae; order Gomontiellales; family Chamaesiphonaceae; genus Chamaesiphon; species Chamaesiphon sp. VAR_48_metabat_135_sub. The sequence goes on from NZ_JANOJV010000209.1 coordinate 5,370, forward strand.
TATTATCGTTCAAATAGAATCAATTTTTTTGAAAAAGAAATTATGGTTGATATTAGCCTGGATGAACTCCGAATCATCATTCCAGTTGAGCCTGTTACCGATCCTCCTGAAATGGATGAACCTGGTCCTTGTGAAAGGTGGTATTGCTGTATTAATGAGTTGCTATTTTTTGTTACATATTATCATACTGACAGTGGTAAATATACATTAATTACTTGTATAGCTCCGTTATTTGAAGGAAAATATCGTTGGTCATTTTTAGAGAAGTCGATCGATCTGCCAAGTCCCATCATGAACCGAATCTCTTGGATTCATGGTCACGATCGAGCCGAACAATCTATTTGGATCGCCGATCCAGACGGTTCAAAATATGAGTTTTATCGAGCTAAAACTTATCTAGAGGCAACAAAATTAATAGATTTTTTGCCATCTTTTAAAACTCGATATAATTACTATATCAGTGGGTCAAAAATTCTTGGTTGAACATCAAAATAATCGATCAATAATTTATGAGCATGTATACTTTGCACGGGCAAAGCTTGCGCTTTTACCAAAAACACGAACGAGCGATAATCTCCCTAATGCCTAAAACCCAAAACCCAAAACCTAAAACCTAAAACCTAAAACCCAACCTCAAATTATGACCGTGTAAAGTATAGATGGAATGGCTGTCAGAATATTAATAAAACTATTTAATACGCCACTAGCCACTACTTCCTAAATATAGTTTTCGATCCCTGCTGAATGGGAACATTTCGATCTTACCCGTGTGAATACCAATTTATTAGCTGATATCCCACTGACAAAAATGTCAATTTCACCAGAGCGGTTAGTTTATCATCTGAGTAGATCGAGATTGCTTTTTAAATACCTACGATCGACAATAATTGCAGAAACTTTAGCAGTGTGGGAAAGTTCACCAGAATTTGCATCGATCCGCGCTGGCTTGAATATCGGCGATAAAAATTGTCAAGTAGATTTATTAGAACTATACAAACAAGCTGAATTCGATCGCTTAGTGCGATCGAGGTTTTTAGCATGTAAATCGCAACTCGTTGACGGAGTCTCTCCAGTGGAGAATCGAGTATTATTTTCAGTTATTCAAGTTAGAGATCTCCAATTAGCACAAGAACTATATTGTCGGGTTAAAGAAGAAAATCAGTCTTTTACATCCATAGCTACTACCTACTCCGATAGTCCTGCCGCTAAACGCGGTGGAGTAATTGGTCCCATTTCAGTCTTGCAATTGCATCCCTCGCTTCAACATCACTTAATCGGACTCAAGCCCAAACAATTATCATCAATCTTCCAACTCGACGAACACTATATTTTTCTGCAACCCGATCGATCTTTACCAGTTCAACTAACGCCACAGATCGAACGACAGTTACGCGATGAATTATTTGAAGAGTGGCTGCAACAACAAATTTTAGATCGTCTCAATCCTGTCTCCACAGATCGAATTAGTAACATTCATCTGCCGATATTACCGCCAGTCAAACAGTGTAAAGCAGTAAGCATCGCTAGCAATCCAGATCTGAACTCAGAGCCAACAGGGATGCTCTGTCCGACTGCTTCGATCTTTTTCCCGCAAATTTCCCCTAGTGGTGACATCTTACCGCCCCATGTAGCGATCGGCCACCAGCCGAACGCTAGTTTGTTCTTTTCCCAAGAGCCATCGCCTCAGATCCTGGCACCGAGGTATCGTCGTCACCGTGCAGTCGATCAAATAGTGGCTTTTTTCGTCTTTTTCTGGCTATTTTTAGCTGGGGGGATATTCGCAGTTCGCCTTTTCAGTCAGCCAGTGATAACTACCCAACAAAAATAGTCGATCGAGGCTATAAATACATAAAAATAACCCCAGAAATTTAACTTCTGGGTTGACCGATCGACAAGCT
>NZ_JANOJV010000210.1:0-2709 GCF_031418915.1 Chamaesiphon sp. VAR_48_metabat_135_sub
AGGATTGGATAATATTAATTTGGTATTGCTGCGGAGATTTTACCCCCAACCCCCTTGTAAAGGGGGCTTTCATTCCCGCCCCCCGCAGGGAGCGGCTCTTGCTCCCTCCCCTTTATAAGGGGAGGGCTGGGGTGGGGTAAATCTCCGCAACAACTATAAAAGCAAGGCACGAAGTCCACTAGTGCAGACGAAAGATCGTATACTTAAAACAACTGATTAATTGTTTAAGTATATTCTAAAGCACTTTAACAACTTAGTTGTTGTCAAAGTGGCAAAATTAACTAAAAGTTTTAATATCTAGCAACATTCCGCTCTGAGGCGATGGTGCATACCGACGTTAGTCTAGAATTACTGCGTAGATCCTACCCACCCCACCCTACGGGTACCCCTCCGAGGAGGGGACTTTTCACCCAATATGATGACAGAGCAGCAAACGTCAACTAAACAGGATATCCTCGAATTTCTGCTCAAACAGGGACAAGCCACCGCGCATGATCTGGCTACCCCCCTAGAAATTAGTCCCCAAGCAATTCGTCGCCATCTCAAGGATTTACAGGCGGAGGGGCTAATCGTCTATCAGTCTGTCTCTTCAGGCAATGGCAGACCCCAGCATATCTATCATCTTAGCCCAAAAGGACGCGATCGCTTTCCCAATCAGTACGATCGATTCGCAATTTCTTTCCTCGATACCCTCGTGGAGAATCTAGGATACGAGCAAGCGAGTAAAATGCTTCAGCACCACTGGCACAAAAAAAGCATCGATTATCGGGAGAAGTTGGGAAATGGGTTATTAATGGAGCGAGTTGCCAAGCTTGTTGAATTGCGTCGCCAAGAGGGTTATATGGCTGACTATCATGCTGTGGATGAGCAAAATGATAAATTCATCCTAACAGAACATAACTGCGCTATTTCCCAGGTTGCAGCCTCGTTTCCGGCTGTCTGCGGACACGAATTAGAAATGTTTGCGGCGGCGTTAAAAGATTGTCAGGTGGAACGCACTCATTGGATAGTCGATGGAGAACATCAGTGCGGTTACTTAATTTCCATTACTAATTAAGCTAAGTTAGGAATCAGCAATCAGAATTTAATTTTTTATGACTAGCGAAAAGTATCTAACTCAAGCAGAAGCTCTAGATGTGGAGATGGCTCTACTATCTACCCATGAGAAGTTTTTAGCACGGATTACAATTTCTTCATTGAGATTGTTGCAGCAAATAGCAGATGAGGAGCAGGTAAAAATAGAAGATCTTACTCCAAAGCAAATTACTCATTGGTTTGAGCGAGATGCGGAATTAAAGCGATCTCAAGGTGAAACCGCTGGCTCTCTACAATGGTAATCGGCTTGGTACTTCAGTTTATCATTACAACTCTTATTTCCCAGCAGTTTCACCCAATGGATAAACGCTGACGATTTTGCCGCCCATCCGTAAAATCTGCTGCATTTTCTCATTCATCCGATTGTAAGGAACTTGCACGAGAGTGCTAGCACTAGTGCGAATCTGACTGTCGGATTGAACGGTAATATCATTTTGCTGCAATCCGGTTACTTCGTAGACGAAGATCCGGTTATCGGCTGTCGCACTGGAACCTCTAGCAAAGGCTGATTGTCCTAACATTTAGTTTAATTCCTCTTTAGATAAGTGGAAAGTGGAAAATTGAAAGTTGAAAGTGTTATTTTCTATCGCCAACAGCAATGTGTTGGCGATAGACGTAATATTAAGCTAGGGTAACGCTAGCTACTTTACCACCAATTTTATTGATGTATTGGAGAGTGCTGTTGAGTTGTTCGTAGGAAACGATAAACTCTTTGTTACTGCGACGGACACGGGGATAGCGAGGTAGACAAATACTAGCTACTTCAATCCGATATAGTCGGTTTGATTCGCCCATTGTCGATCGACCAAACACCCGATTGGGCATCGCACTCTGGGCTGTTCCTTGGTATGCAAAGCCATCATTACCACCAGAAGGGGGAATCACTGCCGAAGTAGTATTGCTACCGAGTTCGCCAGCTAGACGAGATTTGCTACCAGCGACTTGGGATGTATCGCTATTTGCATAGCCCCGATAGAGCCGGAACATCCGGGTAAATCCTTGGGTTTGTTGACCGATTTGATATTGGAAACTGCGACAGTAAGGAACGATCGAATCTCCAAAATTTTCGTCGTATTCGTTAGAATCGATATAGGAATCGATGTCGGCATCATAACCGTGATTCTGGTATCGATCGAGATGGTCCACTACTTCAGATTCATTATAGGGAGCGCGTCCTAGTAAGTGTTTGCAGTGTAGCTCGATCGCGCGAGTCTGAAAAACTGCGTGGAAATATTTGTTTTTATATAAGTCAGATTTAGCCACGCCGCGCACGAATTCCCGCACGGTAATTTGACCGTTACAAAGGAGGGATTCGAGTCCGACAAGGCGTTCGTTTGCCATTAGATAGTCGTTGCCTAGTACCTGACGGTAGACAGCACGGATCACGATTTCAGCCTCGGCTGGAGACCAGTTATTGCGTAGTTCGAGCGGTTTAGCATCGCTGTAGGCAGTAGTGCCTAAGCGAGAAGCTCCTGTTGTAATTGCCACAGATTTTCTTCCTTGTTAATAAGTAGGGTGAAAAATCCCCCCCCAGGAGCGGCGGTTTTATTCTGGGGGAACCCCAGAATAAAAAACCGACAAGAGAGGGGTGCCCGTAGGGCGGGGTGGGTAGAT
>NZ_JANOJV010000211.1:0-4576 GCF_031418915.1 Chamaesiphon sp. VAR_48_metabat_135_sub
CAAGCTAATTAACGAGCAGGATAAAAAACACTTTACCCTGCGCGGCTTGCTCGATTTTAAACCGCAAACAGCGATTCCAATTGAAGAAGTAGAACCGATCGAGAATATCCTCAAACGTTTTAAAACTGGGGCGATGAGCTACGGCTCGATCTCTAGTGAAGCACATGAAGGACTGGCGATCGCGATGAACCGAATCGGCGGTAAATCCAACACAGGCGAAGGCGGCGAAGATCCCGAACGTTACACTTGGACAAACGAACAAGGCGACTCCAAAAATAGCGGCATCAAACAAGTAGCATCAGGACGATTCGGTGTCACCAGCCTGTACCTCTCCCAAGCCAAAGAAATCCAAATCAAAATGGCACAGGGAGCCAAACCAGGTGAAGGCGGACAACTCCCAGGTAAAAAGGTTTATCCCTGGATTGCCAAAGTGCGCCACTCCACCCCAGGCGTAGGGCTGATTTCACCCCCACCGCACCATGACATCTACTCGATCGAAGATCTCGCCGAACTAATCCACGATCTCAAAAATGCCAATCGGGAAGCGCGAATTAACGTCAAACTAGTATCCGAAGTCGGAGTCGGTACGATCGCCGCAGGAGTCGCCAAAGCCCATGCCGATGTAGTCCTCATCTCCGGCTTCGACGGCGGTACCGGAGCATCACCCCAAACCTCGATCAAACTCGCCGGATTACCCTGGGAACTCGGACTCGCCGAAACCCATCAAACCCTCGTCTTAAATAACCTCCGCAGCCGGATCGTCGTCGAAACCGACGGACAACTCAAAACTGGACGCGACATTGCGATCGCCGCCCTCCTCGGTGCCGAAGAATTCGGATTCTCCACCGCCCCATTAGTCACCCTCGGCTGCATCATGATGCGCGTCTGCCATCTGAATACCTGTCCCGCCGGAATTGCCACCCAAAACCCCGAACTCCGCGCCACCTACACCGGAGATCCCGCCCACACCGTCAACTTCATGCGCTTCATCGCCCAAGACTTGCGGGAAATCATGGCAGCCCTTGGCTTCCGCACCCTCAACGAAATGGTCGGGCGCACCGATATCTTAGAATCCAAACAAGCGATCGCCCATTGGAAAGCCAAAAACATCGACCTCTCCAACCTCCTCTATCAGCCCGAAGCAGGTGCAGAAGTCGGACGCTATCAACAGATCGCCCAAGATCATGGACTTGACAAATCCCTCGACATTACTACTTTATTAGACCTATGCAAAGACTCGATCGAGTCTGGCAAACCAACCAAAGCCACCCTGCCAATCTGCAACGTCAACCGCGCAGTAGGCACCATCCTCGGTAACGAAATCACCAAAAACCACTGGCACGGACTTCCCGCCGATACCGTCCACCTCAAATTTCAAGGTAGTGCCGGACAAAGCTTTGGCGCATTCATCCCCCAAGGAGTCACCATCGAACTCGAAGGCGATGCCAACGACTACATCGGCAAAGGACTCAGCGGCGGTAAAATCATCCTCTACCCCTCGCCCAAATCCACCTTCATCGCCGCCGAAAATGTCATCGTCGGCAACGTCGCTCTCTACGGAGCCACCAGCGGCGAAATCTACATCAACGGCATGGCTGGCGAACGTTTCTGCGTCCGCAATTCTGGGGTAAATGCAGTGGTGGAATCGATCGGCGATCATGGCTGTGAATACATGACAGGCGGACAAGTCATCGTACTAGGTAAAACCGGACGCAATTTCGCGGCGGGGATGAGTGGCGGTGTTGCCTATATCCTCGACGAGCAGGGTGATTTCCCAACCCGCTGCAATACGCAGATGGTGGGCTTGGAAACTCTCAGCGATGCTGAAGAGATTGGTAAGTTGAAGGATTCGATCGAACAACACGCCCAATATACCAAGAGTCAAAAAGCGACAGAGTTGCTAGCAAACTGGGATGAGATGGTACCGAAGTTTGTGAAGGTGATGCCGCGTGACTATAAACGGGTGTTGCAAGCGATTCAAAATGCGCTGGCTTCGGGGTTAAGTGGCGATGATGCGCTCGATGCTGCGTTTGAGGAGAATTCCCGTGATGTGGCGCGAATTGGAGGGAGTTAGAAAGTTAGATCGATCGAGTGGAGCAATACCAATAGAATAGTCTAAAGGCATGGCTCCGCTTACTTGTAATGTTGTCATAAACTTGGCAAAATAGAAATGTCCCATCATCTGCAATGGAGATACTGATGGATGCCCTGACTGAAAGATTAGGAATTAAATTGCAAGAGTGGAAGCCGGAAATATCCGATCGAGTCCGTCAATACATCTCAGAAATTATTGACTTGGCAGATCGAGATGTTCTCAACTCCCTACCCTCACGCACTGTCGAACAAGATGTGCTGAATTTAATCGATTTGATCGCCATTGAACCTAATTCGCGGGGTTCCATTCGTACTCACAATGCCTTCCTCAATAGCTACAGTTCGGAAGATGAAGGGCTTTATGATGACTGTTAAAGCAGGTGAATTGTGGATAGCTGAAATAACTTTTACCGATGGTTCGGCATCTAAAAAACGACCGATTTTAATTCTTTGGATTGATGGGGATGATCTTGTGGTAGCGGCGGTAACTTCATCTAAACCAAGGACTCAAACAGATGTAGTATTAATTGACTGGGAGAGCTGTGGATTGCGGATTGCTTCAACTGTGCGTTTATCTCGTCTCGACTGTCTAGAGCGATCTTTGTTGATTAAAAAATTAGGGGAATTATCAGCGAGTGATGCTAAAGCTTTGACTGAAGTATGGTTTCAGCATGTCAAACCAAATTTTTAGACAAGTCGCGATTGGGCTTTGCCCAAGCTTCTTGAAAGAGAAATACGCTAAATATATTCTACCTTTCTTTCATCATTACAGTGCAGCGATTTGTTAGACGACTCACCCTCGCAGAAAACATCATGTCCTATATTCTCCAGATTCACTGCTAGATTTTAGCAATTTTTGCTTTGAAATTTGTTCGGGTTCAATAAATTGTGTGGATGTTTCAAATGCAGTTTTTATTTGTTCTATAGTCCCAGATGGATTATAAATTTGAACTCGTGTTACTTCAATAGCTCTATCTCGATTATAAATTGAATATTGGAGTTTGCGTATGTATAAGAATATTTTAAAGCCCCCCACAACTAACATTATTATTACAACCAATAATATGTTTCTTTGCCATACTACTCCATCGAATGATTGTTTGAGAACCTCATTATTTTCACTAAGTTGTTCTGCTCTCCCTTCTGCTTTTCCGGTTAACCTAGCAGTACTATTAAAATCTCCCTCACGCCTCGTTACCTTTTCCTCACGCTTCGTTACCTCTTCCTCACGCCTCGTTACCTCATCCTCTCTTCTTTCTAATGCCTTCCGTTCTTCTGCCACCGTTTGACCACCCGGAATACCAGCTCGGAGGCTTGCATTTTCTACTTTTAAGGATGAATCGGTATAGGTGTATGTTCCAAAAACACTTAGGGCAACTATAACCACACCTAAAAATACAGCCCATAGGATTGAAGGCTCGAACGATGACTTTTTCGTGTTCATGTAGCATGATCGACCATACATCATTTAGATGATGGTAAATAATTTGAGGTTAATTATAAGATACCCACGAATATACTTGTAAAGATAGATCTCGGAAATTTAATCCAATAATTTCCTGCTTTAATCAGAGAGATGATTTGCGGTGTGTAAAGCAGACAATTTTAGTGCTATTGATGGTGAGCTTTGATGATTCGATTCGCTGCTGTTGATATGACTCGATCTCTGACGGTTTGATCGATCCTTGTTGCCTAAATGTGGGAATGGTAAAATTGAATCATATTCAATCTGCCCCATCACATCATGAGTACGACCCCGCAAGGCGGACGCTCCGCGATCGAATCGATAGTCCAGGAACTAGAAAAAATTCCCGAACCAATGCAACTGAGCGTCCTAGCATTTATTCGCTCTCTTGACGGATCGGCCATCCCTGAGAATCATCATCCTTCAGAACTACATCCAAGAACTTTGGGGCTAAATCGCGGTGCAATGAAAATGAGCGATGATTTTGACGAACCACTACCAGATGAATTTTGGCTCGGCGAAGAATGAGGATTTTGTTAGATACTCATATCTTTATCTGGATGGCAACAGAACCAGAACGCTTATCGCCAAGATTCACTGAATCGATAATCGATCGTCAAAATAGCTTATTTCTTAGCTTGGCAAGTATTTGGGAAATCCAAATCAAAGTAGGTTTAGGAAAACTAGATTTGAAAGGCGATCTCGCAACAATTGTAGATATTCAGACAAAGGAAAATTCTATTCAGTTACTATCGATTGAATTAAAGCATATTTACGCACTCTCAAATCTACCTGCTCACCATCGCGATCCTTTCGTTGGCGTAGCCTCTCCCTTAGGAGAATCGCTTGCTAATTGCTCAGTCTCAAGTCGAAAAAATGACTTTAGCCAATGTAGATAGTGCTTTCGATCGATATGAGATCGATCGGCTCTAATCTAATAGCTCAAACAGCTTGAGTGGTGTTATGCTGTGAATATATTGAGTAAGGAGAGAAACAATGACTCCTGTTGTACAAGAT
>NZ_JANOJV010000212.1:0-53240 GCF_031418915.1 Chamaesiphon sp. VAR_48_metabat_135_sub
TGACCTGCATCTCCTTGTCCATAAGTACTAGTATCGATAAAGGAATCTTTCAAAATAGTTATATTTCCTTTTATTTTCAGATCGATATCTCCCGCATTACCATTGCCGTTCACTAGCGCAGATTGATATGTATTGCTTCTAATGCGGCTTGCATTAGTTAGCTCTAATTCACGCGCATCGATTTTAATTCCCTTGCTATTCCCGACTCCAGCACTGCCAATTGTACTTTCAATCCGACTGCTATCCATCAATAACTTACCATTGGTATCGATCGTAATTTGACCTGCATCTCCTTGTCCGAAAGTACGAGTCTCGACAAAGGAACCTTTTGTGACAGCTAGATTGCTAGCTACGATCTCAATTCCACCACCGTTTCCTTCTGCTCCAGTGCGTACTCTGTTTCTAATAGCAGCCCCATCAGAAAGCTTGATATTTCCTGTCGCATTAAGTTTGATATTTCCTGCTGTAGCAGTTGGAGAACCCAATCTGGGTGCAATACCCGCGCTGATTATTGTTCCTGTTCCTTCCACGGCAATATCTCTAGCAAAAATCCCGACACTACCACCGCCACTAGATTCAACATTTATCACACTGGGTAATGTTCCACTTGTCACCAATGATACATTCCCTCGATCGACATTAGCTGGAAACTGTACGCCATTCTCAAGACTAAACCCAACTGTGCCACTTTGCTTCAAGCCGCCTAATTCCACCTTCGCACCAGGGGCGATTAGTTGTCCGCCATAAAAGTTGACATCTCCACCAATCAAGCCGATATATTGCCCTGGATTCTTATTTTGCAAAATCCCATAATTTTCGATTCCCCTACTCCCAGGAATGCTCGCATTCATTATCAATCGCGCTGGATTAAAAGCGACATTTGGATCGATCGATAATAACGGTACATCACCCGCTCTATTCACCCCAAAATTATAATTCCGCCCCGCCGCATCGACGAAATCCACCCCACTCGCCGTACTCGTCACAAATGCCTTACCCACATCCAACTTTACACCTGTTCCAAATACCACTCCATGCGGATTGATTAGTAAGAAATTTGCACCATTAGTATTTAACAGCCCATTAATATCGGAAAAATTATTTCCCGTCACGCGGGTAATAATCGCTTGATTTCCCTGTGGATTGGTAAAGTTAGCCGAGCCGTTTGTCGGTACGGAAAAATCGCTAAAACTATGAAGTAAATTTTGTCCGCGTTGCAGTCCACCAGTAATGTTGAAGTTATTCGCTCCGGTGGGATTGACGATCGTCCCAATTTGACTATTATCGGCTGCGGGACGGCGGTTGGAAGGGGTGTAAGTCTGGGCTTGGACGATGTTCGGTAACAAACATAAAGCCGTGCAAGAGAGGAAAGCGAGGAGCTGCTTCATGGTGGTTAGCGGGTAGAGTAATAGATGGAAACCTGGACGGGGGAATATCCAAATACTCGGCTAGCTCCTCCGTTCTCAATCTTCGGAATGCGAGATGGTTTAATACGGAGAAAGAAAATTATCAAACCCTCGTATTTCTTCATCAATCGCCACCCGATCGATTCCTTGCACGCGGCAAAAGTCCACAAAAGTGGACTACAAGATTTTTCTTTCCTTGTCTGAAACCACCCTGGTTCTCGATCGTCGGAATGCGGTTAGATTTAGGATACATTATGTATACTTGGAAATCAATTCGTCATTTGACTAACCCGATCGTGATGTTTTCGTTACAATTGATTAAAAACATCAAAAAATCCTGGTTTAATTTGGGGTATTCAGCCGCACAGAAGCGATCTCAAAAGCTGTCGGAAAACTAGAATCTTGGCATTTTGGAAAGAGCGCAATTACTGCTAAATACCCGACTTCTCCAAGAAGTCGGGTATTTGTCCTAACCAGCTTGGTGGTAGATATTGCTGGCGATCTTATTTCCCTTGGCAGGTGCGATATTTGACGTGATAAATCAAGCCTCTGTGAGCTAAATCGAGTGAGTCCACACTGGCTAATCCTTTACCAGCAGCAGCCATCGAAGCATTTACCCGCATATTTAGACTATCACCACAGCCCGACCACACATTAGCTTGAGTCGTTAAGGAATCTCGAACGTTATAGTTTGTTTCGCCTTGAAACTGTCGCTCGAACACGGGGCCTTTTTGACCAGCGAAAAAGTACTCGGCGCGTAATTTACCAGTTGTGGCAGGAGCAACATATCCTCGAAAATCAGCATCATATAACGAAATTTGAAAACCTTGAGGCACTTTGACAGGAATACTCAAGTTACAGCTTTTGCGGCTTTCCGCTGGGTTACTGCCCAGTGCGGCAAATTTATCAAATAAGATGGTTAATTCTTGACCGTCGGGGCTGATACTCACATTAGCGGAATCAGTGGGGCAACCGCTGCCGCCATATGTGGCACCTTGAATCTCCACTTTTTCTGCTGCAAATGCAGGGCTAACAGCGGCGATTAATGTAAATCCAACTAGTAAGGTATTTGCAAGTTTATTGACAAGTTTCATAGTTATTTCCTCAGAGTGAATAGTGATTTTGTTTCTACTAATCTTTACGATTGACTCGTAAAAGTTATTCATTTAAATGTCTAGAGCGATGATGAGAAATTGGTATTAAGTAGGCTGGGACAATTATCTGTCAAATAGATAATGCCTAAAATTTAGATGGTGGTCAGAGATCGATAGTCACACTGTGCCCACCCTAAAACTTATTACTTATTACTTATTACTTATTACTTATTACTTATTACTTATTTACTTAAATCAACCTTTCGCTTGGCAGGCACGATATTTAACGTGATAAACCAAACCTCGGTGAGCTAAATCGAAGGAGTCTACCGTGGCTGTTCCTTTACCACTGGCAACCATCGAAGCATTCACTCGCATATTTAAACTGTCACCACAGGCAGACCAGACATCAGCCGCAGTCTCGAAGGCTTGTCGAACGTTATAGTCTTTGTCCCCTTGGAATATCCGCTCGAACACGGGGCCTTTTTGACCAGCAAAAAAGTGTTCGGCGCGTAATTTACCAGTTGTGGCAGGAGCGACATATCCTCGATAATCAGCTTCGTATAAGGAAATTTGAAAGCCTTGAGGCACCTTGACGGGAATACTTAAATTACAGCTTTTGCGGCTGTCTGCTGGGTTACTCCCCTGAGCGATAAATTTATCAAATAAGATCGTTAGCTCTTGTCCGTCGGGGCTAACATTTACTTTGGCAGACTCTGTGGGACAACCGCTACCACCATATGTGGCACCTTGAATCTCCACTTTTTCTGCAGCAAATGCAGGGCTAATAGCGGTCATTAATGCAGATCCAATTAATAAGGTATTTACAAGTTTCTTTGCGGATTTCATCGTTATTTCCTCAGAGTAAGTAGTGATTTTGTTTCTACTAATCTTTACGATGGACTTGTAAAAGTTATTCACGAACCGATGATGCTACGCACAATCGTTCTATCTCAAAGCGTAGATTAATTGAAATCTTCGATCGAGATCGACACCAAATGTATTAGTCCGCCTTCTCGGACTATGGATCGCTAGCGACGACTTCTAGTCGTTGTCCGACCCTAGTCGCCGATCTCGCGTGTAGTCGCGCTAACCGATGGCGGATGCGCTGGGCGAGTTCGCCACCCATCATCGGCTTGCACAAATAGTCGTCTGCACCGACCTTAAATGCCTCTTGCTGGTCGATCGAGTCTTTACTGGCACTCAGAAACAAAATTGGTAAACTTTGCCACTGGGGGTCGCTACGCAGGACTTGGCAGAGTTCTAAACCGTTGATTTCGGGCATTTGTACGTCCAAAACGATCGCGTCGGGTCGAACTGATTGTAATACGCTCCAAAACTGCTGTGGATCGGCAAGGGTGGTTATTTTCAGCCCCCAGGGTTGTAATAATTTGGGGATGGTGCGGAGCCAGTCGAGATCGTCATCGACTATCATTACTTTTGGGGTGGTGGTAATCGATGGAATTAGAGAGGTTGCAGCGGTGAAGATTTGCTCGGTGGTGAGGTTGGTGGTGCACAGAAATTTCCCGCCATGTCTGACGACGGCTAATCGACGATCGATCGATTCATCGCGATCGCTTAATCCTAATATAACTCGATCGGGCAACCGCAAATGAACGTTGTGGATGAAGTTTAATGTTGAGCTAGTATCTCGGAGATTGACTAATATTAATGTGGGTAAATAAGGATTGGAGTCACCGAACAGATATCGATCTGCAGCTTCGATTGTGGGTAAGGCGATCGATCGACATCCGTTATTTTCAGCGATTTCTGTCAATGATTGAGTCAAGGTTGGATCGAGATCGATGAGTAATAATAAGGGTAAATCTGGACTGGGAACATCTATTTTTTGACTGGGTAATCTGGATTCTATTGCGCTTGTTAGTTCGCTGAGATAATTTTGTAAGGGTGATGCTTCGGCAGGAGATAATAGGATCGATCGATTTAATAATCTTTCGATCTGACGGGCAATTTCCATCGATGACACCAAGGAAAATACTCCCAATGTGCCTACTAATTTATGGGCTTTTTGGTGTGCTTGTTGTTGTTCGGGATAGTTGGAGTTGCCTAATAATATTCGATCGACTACCTTCGCTATTTCGGCTACATTTTCCAGGCATTGGGGTTTTGTCTTTACCCATGTTTCCTGAAGAAATGCTAAATATTCTGCTTGTTGTTGGTTGGAATTAATGGGGTGAAAATCGCAATCGTTTGGTAGGGGCGATTCATAAATTGCCCCTGCCAAATGATTAGAAGGAATTAGAGACTGAGGTAAATTTTGTGGCGATGTGAGGTAATAACCGCGCCCATGAATAGTACCGATAAAATCGTGGGGTGCGCCTGCAGATTGGAGTTTGTGGCGGAGTCGGCGTAAATGAGATCGCACCGTTGCTTCTGCGGGGAAATCATCAGACGACCACAACCTGTCGATAATTTCATCATTACTAAAAACACGATAACTATCTCTCAAAAATAGTTCTAAGAGATCGTATTCCTTCGTAGTTAGAGCTAATGGTTGCCCATTATAACTAACTTCACAACTACTAGGATTGAGCATCAGATCGCCCCAACTCAATAGCGGCAATGGGTTAGTACTACCTCTCCGCAGCAACGCGCGCACTCGCGCTGTCAGTTCGGCAAGATCGAAAGGTTTAACCACATAATCATCTGCTCCTGCATCTAATCCTTGTACTTTTGCCGTGGTATTATCTTGAGCAGTCAAAAGCAAAATTGGTGTCGTACAGCCTGCCCCACGCAACTTTTTACAGAGACTAATCCCATCTAATTTGGGTAACATAATATCCAAGACGATCGCATCATAATCAAAGGTAGATGCATAAGTCCATCCCATCTCTCCATCCTTGACTGCATCAACAATATGATGTTGAGAACTCAGGCTCCGAGTTAATAGGGCGATTAAAGTATCATCATCTTCGATTAACAGAATTTTCATATTTCCCATTCAGCATTTTGTAAAACAACACGATATCCATCTGGATCTTCAAATGTTGCTCCATTAATATCCCAATATGGATTATAAGATGGGATAGTTCCATAGCCAATACTGTTCATTTGAATTACTGCCCGCTCCCATTCAGATCGATCTGGAAGATAAAAAACAATTAAATTATCTTGAGTGGGGGCACTCCCGACAAAATGCCCCTGTTGATGTGTGAATTCAAAGTGATAAATTTCGCCTGGTAGCCCAATCATGACACCATCAAAACCTTCATGATTTTCAAATCGATCGAGAATTTGCAATCCTAAACCATCCGTATAAAACCGGACAACTTCATCTAGTTTATCTGTTGGACGCGCAATCCGCACAGTCTTTGTTCGGAGCATAGTGTCTTGTTTTCACCAATTAAGAATTTTGGAGATTCGATCGGGTAAATCCAAAGAATTAAAAGGTTTCGTAATTACTCCGCTGACACCGAGATCGTTAAACTGTTTTCGTTCGGCGGTTTGAGCTTTGGCTGTCAGAAATATGACGGGAATTCCAGCAGTAATGGGATTAGCTTGCAATGCCTTAAATGTAGCAATTCCATCCATTTCTGGCATCATGACATCGAGCAGAATTGCATCGGGAAGTTCTCGCTGGGCAGTATCGATACCCATCCTACCACCACTAGCAGATAATACCTCCCATCCCGCCACCATATTAATCCCAAATTTGATGACTATTTGGATAGACTCTTCATCATCGATCGTTAATAGACGTTTGTTCATAATTAATACTTCGGCTACGCTCAGTACAAGTAATTGATAATTGATAATTGATAATTAATAATTAATTATCAATAACTGGTAGTGTAAACGAGAAGGTACTGCCAACACCTATGGTACTAGCTACCCAAATTTTACCGCCGTGTTGCTCGATAATTTTGCGACAAATTGTTAAGCCTAAGCCCGTACCACCTTTTTTGCGAGAATCGGAAGAGTCTACCTGCTGGAATCGCTCAAAGATAGTTTCTAACTTATGATCGGGGATACCTTGCCCTTCGTCACGTACTTGAAATAAGATCTCGATCGGTACCGCGCCCAAGGCGGCTACTTTTGCGGCTTTAGATCTCGTCGATTTTCGACCCTTCTGCGGTGGTATAGAAGGCTGTTCTTGACGCTTTACTGTCAGCCAGACATTTCCCCCAGGGGAGGAAAATTTGATGGCATTGCTAATTAAATTAGTCAACGCCTGGACGATATAATCGGCATCTACCCAGAGCTGAATATCTAGCGGCTGATTGACGAGGGTAATTTCGTGCTGCTGCGCCATTGCTTGCATTGCTTCTACAGCTTGAATCATCAATTCTGTCGCCGTACAAGCTTGTTTTTCCATCGTGACTGCGCCAGATTCGATTCGTTGCAGATCGAGCACGCTATTAACTAGACGTACCAAGCGTTCGGTGTTTTCGTCGGCGATTTCGAGGAATTGTTGTCCGTCTTTGGTGAGAACTCCCAAACGTCCAGTTACCAAAATTTTCAGAGCACTATGCAGCGATGTTAGGGGGGTGCGAAGTTCGTGACTAACGACGGAGATAAACTCATCCTTCATCCGTTCGATCGCTTTTCGATCGCTAATATCACTCGTCAGGGCAAAGAAACCAATGATTCGATCGTCTTTATCGATGTGGGGAATATAATTAATACTAACCGAGCGAGTTGTCCCATCGTGAAGCCCAATTTCATTTTCGTAGGTGACAATATTTCCCGCAAGGGCGTGATTAATATGGGGCTGCATTCGGCGATAACAATCTTCGCCCCAAACTTCGCGCATGGGAGAACCATGGATATTCTGTAGAGATTTTCCGAGCCAGTTGGTGTAAGCTGGATTGTTGAATTGATAGCACTCTCGATCGTCTACATAGGCGATTAGGACTGGGAGCGCGTTGGTAATTAGGCGCAATTGCTCCTCACTTTGACGGAGGGCGATTTCTACTTGCTTGCGATCGATTATTTCCTGTTGTAAACTCGAATTTACCGCTTGGAGTTCTGCTGTACGTTCCGCTACAACCGCCTCTAATTGCCCCCACAGCTCTCCTTGTGCCAAAGCGATACTAATTTGGTCGGCGAGCTGTTGCATCAGTTCTAGCTCAAATTCAGCCCATTTGCGGGGTCGATCGCATTGATGAGCAATTAATAGTCCCCAGATCGCCGTTTGCGGCGGTAATTTTTGCGGCGGGTGGACGTTCAAACTATGTAAAATTGGGACGATTAATTTGGCTTTTACGCCAAATTGTTCGACAAATTCCAGTAAACAATCAGCAACTTCGGCACTCGGATCGCGGACATCTGCTACCGCCCGCACTCGCCCTTTGGCATATAGTTGCTGGTACTCTAGCGGGAATACTTCCTCTGGAAATTCCATCCCCAAAATTGCGGTATATGCTGGTAATACCGCTTCACTAATTGGTGTCCCCGTACCATCGGGAAGTACTTGATAGATCAACACTCGATCGGCTTGTAATACCTGCTGCACCTCCGTCACGATCGTGCGGAGAATTTCCTTTAACTGTAGTGACTGACGAATCTTGAAGCTAATTTCCGCAAATAATTCTACCCCTTGTAGTTGGCTGCGGTGCGGCTCTGGCACATTGCGAGGTAATTCTGGGGCTGGTGGTGCTGTCACCACCGGACTTGCAGCCATCGGTTGATGGCGCGAACCAGATTTTCGGTTTGGTGGTTGGGAAGGTTTACCTGTCATTCGTCACAATACTTTCATTAGACAGTGCCTACTTCCTAATATGCCTGGGACACGATCGTTTGGCAAGTGCTCGATCGTCGAATCGATAAGTTACTTTACGTTACCTAGTTGGCAACCCATGACGCAAGATTCATTTGTGATGGTCGATCGCACCCAAGGCAAGAAGGGCAACAGTTTGGGCGGGGGTTAAGCCTTTGACATTGGGGATATTGGCACCTGCACAGAGTCGAGGAGCGATCGTCTCAAACAGGAACTACGAGAAGACGATCGAGCGAGAAATAGCTGGGGTGAGGATAAATCATCTTGTTGACTTTAGTGTCACTGTTTGGGCAATTCAGCCCGATCGATGTCAAAATGGTTCAGATAAAGATTTATGTGTCCCTTCGTCAAGTGATGAATATGTTGAATAGCCTGCAAACAGCCTTTGCTAGTAACCAAGTCCTCAAAGTCATCAGTGGGTTAAATAATTTCGATCGAGATCGAGTTGCTGCTGTAGTCAGAGCAGCCGATCGGGGTGGTGCTACATTTCTAGATATTGCTGCTGATGCTGACTTAGTACGAATGGCGCGTCAGCTCACCAATTTGCCAATTTGTGTTTCTGCTGTCGAACCCGAACTCTTCGTTGCTTGTGTCGAAGCTGGTGCCGACTTAATCGAAATCGGTAACTTCGATAGTTTCTACGCTCAAGGCATCCGATTTGAAGCCGATGAAGTTCTCGCCCTAACTCAAGCTACTCGTGCCTTGTTGCCCCAGATTACCCTATCTGTGACCGTTCCCCACATCTTAACGCTCGACAAGCAAGTTGAATTGGCTCAAGCTCTGGTAGCTGCGGGTGCGGATATCATTCAAACTGAAGGTGGTACTAGCAGTGCTCCCACTCACGCAGGTACCCTCGGTTTAATCGAAAAAGCAGCACCCACTCTAGCTGCTGCTTATGAAATTTCCCGCGCTGTCACTGTTCCAGTGCTTTGTGCCTCTGGCTTGTCCAGTGTCACGGCACCCCTAGCAATTTCTGCTGGTGCTGCGGGTATCGGCGTGGGTTCGGCAATTAACAAGCTCAATGATGAGTTGGCGATGATTGCGGTAGTTCGCAGCCTGGTAGAAGCTCTGGCTGCTACTCCTGCTACTGTTAGAGCGTAGAGAGTAGAGGGTAGAGGGTAGATTTTGGATGCAAGCGTCCCCTTCCCCCTTTCCCCTCCCCCCTTCCTTCCTACCCTCTACCCTCTACTCCCTAGATTGGGTTAGCCGAACTAACATCGATCGACAAATACCAGCTAAAATACTTAATAGTCTCCTAGCGACAATGGAACACTGGCTGTGATTTCACAACTAATTGCTGACTTCCGCATCATTTTCGATCGCGATCCGGCTGCGCGTAACTGGGTAGAAGTTCTCTTCTGCTATCCAGGGCTGCAAGCATTATCGCTCCACCGTTTTGCCCATTGGCTATATGTCTTGGGTATTCCCTTTATCCCTCGCCTAATTTCTCATTTGGCGCGATTTTTTACGGGGATTGAGATTCACCCAGGTGCGACAATCGGTAAGGGTGTATTTATCGATCATGGGATGGGTGTGGTAATCGGTGAAACAGCAATTGTTGGCGATTATGCCCTGATTTATCAAGGCGTGACTTTAGGTGGTACTGGTAAAGAAAGTGGTAAACGTCACCCGACGCTGGGCGAAAATGTCGTAGTTGGCGCGGGTGCGAAAGTATTAGGCAATCTGCAAATTGGTAGTAATGTGCGGATTGGGGCGGGTTCTGTCGTCTTGCGGGACGTACCATCAGATTGTACGGTAGTCGGCATTCCTGGACGGATATTATATCGAGCGGGCGAGCGAGTTGGGCCGTTGGAACATGGTAGTCTACCAGATACTGAGGCGGAAGTAATTCGAGCATTAGTCGATCGGATCGAAAGTTTAGAGCAACAAGTGCAGAAATTTCAAACCGAACAAACTTGCAATGCAATTATCCAAGGAGTCGAAACTCCTTCAGCCGAAGGGATAGAAGTCCCGCCGAGCTGTCATTTAGAAGATCGAGTAATTCGTCAATTTTTAGATGGTTCGGGAATTTAATCGTTGGGAAGTGAGGTATGATTTGCCTCCGAAATTTAGAGTAGGGGGACTTCATGAAATGCCCCTACTATAAATTTCAGGGATTGCCTAAAACCTAAAACTAAACCTAAAACCTAAAACTAAACCTAAAACCTAAAACCTAAAACCTAAAACTAAACATAAAACCTAAAACCTAAAACCTAAAACCTAAAACCTAAAACCTAAAGCCTAAAGCCTAAAACCTAAAACCTAAAACCTAAAACCTAAAGCCTAAAGCCTAAAACCTAAAACCTAAAGCCTAAAACCTAAAACCTAAAACCTAAAGCCTAAAACCTAAAGCCTAAAACTAAAACCTAAAACCTAAAGCCTAGCCGAATGGATCGGATTAAAGCAAAATTACAGGAAATTTGGGGATACGACGAACTGAGATCGCCCCAAAGGGAAATAATTGAATGCTTGCTCGCGCATCGGGATGCACTAATTGTCATGCCGACTGGGGGTGGTAAATCTTTATGTTTCCAACTTCCAGCTTTATTGAGTACTGGCGTTACCTTGGTGATTTCGCCCTTAGTCGCCTTGATGGAAAATCAAGTGCAGGAATTAACCGAGAAAGGAGTAGCCGCTGGTTTATTGCATAGCGAAATCCCTGCAACCAAACGCAAACAGACACTTCAAACTTTAGCCGATCGTCAACTGAGGTTATTATATCTCTCCCCAGAAACCCTATTAACTCCAGCAGTTTGGTCGAGATTATGCGATCCCGAACTCAAGATCGATCGACTCATCCTCGATGAAGCTCATTGTCTCGTGCATTGGGGGGAAACCTTTCGTCCCACCTATCGGCGATTGGGAGCGATCCGCGCTACTTTGCTCCAGTACAAGCCCATAGGTACCACAATCTCGATCGCGGCCTTTACCGCGACTGCTGACCCCCTCTCCCAGCAAACGATTAAAAAAGTCTTACAACTCGAACAGCCAGCCGAATTTATCCTCAATCCCCACCGCAAGAATCTACGGTTATCCGTCAAACAAATCTGGACTCCACGGGGAAGAAGAGAGCAATTAACTAAGTTTATCGATAAGTATCCGCGTCAATCTGGACTGGTATACGTCCGAACTCGCGATACTAGTGAAGAATTGGCAGATTGGTTGGCAAAACGTGGCGATGCAACGGCGGCTTATCATGCTGGTTTGAGTCCCCAAGCTCGTCGTCGGGTTGAGGGTGAATGGTTGAGTGGAAAGCTGCAATATGTGGTGTGTACCTGCGCTTTTGGAATGGGAATTAATAAAGCGAATGTGCGGTGGATTGCCCATTTTCATCCGCCAGTATTGTTGGCTGAATATATCCAAGAAATCGGTCGAGCGGGACGAGATGGTAAACCTGCGGAGGCGTTATTATTGGTATGTGAGCAAACAGGTTTATTATATCCAGAAGATCGCCAGCGATCGAGATTTTTTACTGAGAGTATCGATCAATATTACGATTTGGCAACAACTTTAGCAAAACAACTTCCTCCGACTGGAGATGTCAGGGAAATCGAGCGTAATTTCCCCCAGAGTTCAACCGCTTTATCTCTATTACATAGCGTGGGCGAATTAGGTTGGGAAACACCATTTCATTATCGCCGATCGAAGACCAGTAAGCCCCCAAATTGGCAGTCATTACAAGCACAGCAACAGTTACTTTTTCGGGGTGTTCCAACTTATATTAAGTATTCTGGTTGTCGATGGGAATATTTATTGACTGCATTTGGCTGTAAGCCACAAGTTAAAGATTGGCGGTGTGGTAATTGCGATTTTTGTCGTAAACGTTAAATTATTGATTTTCTTAACCGGAACTCACGTTAAACTAAACTTCACGCAATTTTCTAGGAGAGAGAATACGTCAACAATCCCAACCCTAACCATAGTAAAAAACTATAACGAGTTAACTTCAAAGCCTGCTGAATAATATCTGAAGTAATCGGTTGCAGATCGTCACCCAACAATGGCTTTTCTTGTAATTGTCCTCGATAGTAATTCAGACCCCCAACTTGTACGCCTAATGCTGCTGCATAAGCACATTCACTCCAACCAGAATTAGGACTGGGATCTTTGACTGCATCTCGAAAACATAGCCGCCAAACAGTCAGGGGTTTGCCAGAAATGATGCTCAGTGTGAGCACCGCCAGCCGACAGGGTAGCCAGGTAAGGATATCTTCAGATTTGGCACTACACCAGCCTAAATCGGCATAAGGTTCGCGACGGTAGCCGACCATTGAATCTAGCGTACTGGCTGCTTTGTATGCCATTGACAGCGGCGCAGCCCCGACTGAGGGGATAAATGCACCGACGATCGCGTAAAATAATGGAGCCATCACACCATCGATTGCGTTTTCGGTAACGGTTTCAAAGATAGCGCGATTAATTTCGGGAATAGTTAATTTTTCAGTATCTCTACCCACATACAGCCTCAGTTTCGATCGAGCCAAATCGAGATCTTTAGTTTCAATTGCAGCTAATACATCTTCAGCCGCTTGACGCAGACTTCTACCTGCAAAACAACTTGCTAAGAGAATCGATCGAACGGCGATACTCAACCAGGGATGTATCCATTCACAAGCATAAATTACCAGCCAACTAATTCCCCATGTACCGAGAATTAATCCCCAACATAAAACCACTCCAGCAACGCGACGTAAGTAGGGACGATCGAGATATTTGAGGGCAATTTTAGTATACAGATCGATCGACCATCCCATGACCTGAACGGGATGCAGCCAGCCCCACGGATCGCCAATCAGATAGTCTAAATAAGCAGCAATTATTAGGGGGTAGAGGTTAGAAGGTAGAGGGTAGAGGATAGGGGTTAGTGAATGGTGAATGGTGAATAGTGAAAAATAGGGGGTTGCTGAATCAGGAGGCAAAGCATTCGGGTATGATTCTGTACTTCTGAGCAAAATTAGCGTTCCTCTCTTCCCGAATCCCGAATCCCAATCAACTTTTACCCAAATTTATCCACCATCTGTTTTGTCTGTTGTTTTTTTATCTGTTTTAGCCTTCTCGATTTCAGCGGGATTACTGGGGGGGATGCCGTCGATGAAGATTAATGATTCCATCACTGATTTGACAATTGGTGCGGCGACATTACTCCCCAAGGCTTGTTCCTTTCCTTTTGGTTCATCGATTGCGGCAAAAACGACGTAGCGATGTTGTTTATCGACAGGTAAAATTCCCGCAAAGCTGGTAATTTTTTTATCATCGCGGCCATAGCCACCTTGATAAACTTGTTGAGCGGTACCAGTCTTACCTGCAATCCGATAGCCAGGAATTAGAGCTTTCGTGCCAGAACCTTTGGTGACGACGGTTTCCATCATTTCTAGCACGACTTTGGCATTGGTAGGTGAGAAGATTTGACTGGGTTCGGGCAAAGTGGGCTTGTCTTTCCGCACTCCCGCACTATCGAATAAGCCTTCAACCACATGAGGCGTAACCAATTTACCACCATTGGCAAGACTCCCAATCAAAGTCACTAGTTGAATCGGTGTTAGTGTAAAACCTTGTCCGAAGGCATTATTGGCGGGATAGAGTGGTGATGAGAGAAACTCTTGCCGACTAGTAATGCTCCCTTGTCTTTCCAGCGGCAAGTCGATCCCGTATTTTTGACCTAGCCCGATCCGTTGGAGCCAGTCATAGTAGAGACTTGGTTTCAAACGTTGCATGATTTTTACCATCCCCACATTACTCGATTTTTGGAGTACTTGGGCGATATCGATCGTGCCATTTTTTTCGTGATGGGAGTTCTTAATCGGCTTTGTGCCAGGAACTGCAATCACCGATCCATTATCCTCGATCGTCGTGTGCGGATCGATTACGCCATTTTCTAGCGCGATTGCCACCGCGATCGGTTTAAAGGTCGATCCTGGCTCGCAGGGGCTAGAAACAGCCCAATTTTGGAGTAGGCTGGTAGCGCGATTTTTGCCCACAATTTTGCCATAGTTATAGACATCTCTACCGTAATAATTGGGATTGTAGGTGGGTTCGACTACCAAGGCTCGTAAAGCTCCCGTCTCAGCATCCATCACGATGACAGTCCCTCGTGGGGCATTCCATTCGCGCATCTTCTGCCGCAAGGCTTGTCTGGCTGCGCGTTGCAAGCGAAGATCGACTGTCAGACGGAGTTTCAAGTCATCAGTATGCAGAAAATCTGGGGTGACTAAATCGGATAAAATTTCGCCCTTTGCCGTTTTTGTGAGCGGATATTCAGGAACTTTGCGTTCCAATAGCAATGATTGACTATACTCCACTCCAGCTTGGGGTTTGCGTTGATAATCAAGATATCCCAACACCTCTGCCATCATGTCATCTTGAGGATAAAACCGTGTATAGTCGAGTTCGCCCTGTCGGATATCTAAGCCATCTAGTTTCAAGGCGATAATCCGCTCCTTGATATCTTCGCGTAAACCAGAGCCGATGAGCACTCCCGTCTGACGCTGTTGAAATTTGACCAGTAGCTCCTGCGGATCTCGGCCTAAAATTGGTGCTAGTTGTTGAGCCATCTCTGATGGCGTAACTTTGACTTTCCGTAGAGTTTTTGATAGACCTTCCCCCTTCACAATTTTGCTAAATTGGATGGGATGAGCGTAAATTGTATAGCTGGGTCGATCGATGGCGATTTGATTATTCGATCGATCGAGGATCGTCCGCCGAGGTACGAATGGGCGCACGCTCACCACCTGCTGCACCTGTGCTTTTTTCTGCAAGTTGGGCGCGTCCACAATCTGCAACCAGACTAATCTCAATAACAAACCGAAAGATCCCAGCCCCAAGACGATCCACACTCCAGCGATGCGATTAGTCGGATCTGGGCGATGCCGCGTCTGTTGCTGCCGAGGCGAGGGAGTTCCGCCTGTTGGCGCAGCCCTGTCTGTGGAGATAGAGTGCCGCAGTGCGCCCACGAACGAACGACGGCGGACGCTATCCCCATGATTATTGCCAAATTGTTTAGACTTCTTCCTGCGGATATTGCTCATTCAATTATACATTGGTGATAAAAGGCACGGAAAAAATTGATGATTCGATTGTATCTTAACGAAAACGTAACATTTCGCTCGATCGGACTGAAAAAATCGGTTAGGATCTGAACAAGCTGCTGCCAGCGGTTTTTAAAATAAGTGTCTACAAAGCTAAGACAGATCGAGATTCAGATCGATTCCCCAAAAAGTTTAGAGCATGTTCAAGCGATCCGATCGCTAGCTTATTTTCAGTTGCTGATTATACATTTGCTTTACAGAGCATTTTAGTGAGTATCTATTCAGACAGCGAACATCTAAGCTATTGTTGATTACAATATCCACAAAAAACTAGTTGTTACAAATGAAACAGCAAAATAGTTTAATCGTAACTCTAGCACTACTATTAGCTGCTGGTGCTACTAATAGTAATGTTAGTGCCCAATCTGCTGCTGATAGCTTCCCCCTACCCACATCTGTGGCGGCGGGAACCAAGGTGCAGATTGATGGTTCTAGTAGTCTGCAATCTGTCAATCAAGGTCTCAAAGAAAGATTCCAAAAGCAGTTCCCAGGTGCGGATGTCACCGTACCGACAAAATACCAAGGTAGCGACAGTGCCGTCAAAGCAGTCGCTCAAGACAAAGACGATCTCGCTGGCATCGGTCGATTGCTGACAAAAGAGGAAAAAGCTCAAGGCATTGCCTCCAAAACGATCGGTAGATCGAAAATCGCCATCATCGTCAAAAGCAACAACCCATATACTGGCAATCTCACCCTCAAAGATTTTGCGAGAATTTATCGGGGTGAAGTTACTGACTGGTCTCAACTACCCAGTGCCAAAGGAGCTAAAGGGAAAATCAAGGTCATCGATCGACCAGATACTAGCGATACCCGACGGGCGTTTGCCAACTATCCAGTTTTTCAGAAAGGACAACTCAAAACTGGCAGTAATGCTCAGAAACTCACCGAAGATTCGACCCAATCAGTTGTCGATAAGTTAGGTGACGATGGAATTGGTTATGCACCTGCCGACCAAATCAAAAGTATTCCTGGCATTAGAGCTGTCACGCTCCACGGTACCCAACCGGATAATCCAAAATATCCTTTTTCGCAGCCGCTAGTCTACGCTTACAAAAATAAAGGCGGACAAGTACGCGAAGGTGCAAAGGCATTTCTTGGTTATGCCAGCGATCCTGCTGGTCAACTTGCCATTAAAGAATCTGTTGCGGCTGGTTCAGCACCCGTGGCTGCGGGTACCACTCCCACTCCAGTCGAAAGCACCAGCCCGACTACCAATGTTAGTGGTAGTGATGGCAATACAACAGGGACTCCCGCAACCACTGGCGAGGGCAATCCGACCGGTACGACTCCCAATGACACGACAACGGCTACAGCCAAAGGTGGACTACCTGGGTGGCTCTTACCTCTAGCTGGTCTCGGTGTTTTAGGTGGAGGGCTACTATGGTTACTGGGGAAAAATAAAAACACCGAAACCGCTGCTCCGCTTAGTACGGCATCGGAAACAGTACCCAGTATTAAACCACTATATCCACCACCACCAGCTCGAACTGCTAAAGGTGATGGTTTATCAGGCGACCTCTCCGGCGACTTGTCTTCCGGTCTGGGTGGCTACCGTCCTACGGGCGATCTGCGATCGGGCGATCTGCGATCGGGCGATCTCTCGGGTACTTTGCCCCCTCCCCCAACCATTAACACCCCCAATGTTAATTTTAATGGGGTTGTTGATACCGTTAAAAACAAAGCCGATGACATTAACCTCGCTGGTGGTGCCGCTATAGCAGGCGGTGCCGCAGCCGCCGCCGCTCTGGGTAAAGGTATCTTCGATTCGACACAACGAGAACGGGACGAAGACTCATTCGGTCAATTACATCCTCCCGAAATCAAAGCTCCCGACATTGACCTCTCCAATCCCCTAGAAGGGTTGAAAGACAAGTCTTCTAATCTAATCCCCGATTTAGACATTAGCAGCCCGCTGGAGACCGTTAAGGACAAAGCTAGTGACTTTATTCAAGATGGTGGCGCAGCCGCAACCGCTGTCGGCGGTGCAGCTCTGGCTGGTGGTGCCGCGCTCGCGGGTAGCGCAGGCAATTTCTTTGGCGGTAAAGACCATCCCGAATCATCAGATCTCAGCCTGGAAGTACCCGATCTGGACTTCAATAATCCGTTTGAGGGCATCAAAGACAAAGCTGCAGATTTAATTCCAGATGTCAATCTTCCAGATGTCAATCTCGATCGACCAGATGGGGGAATTGTCGATAAAGTTGGGGACTTCCTCAAAGATGGTGGTGGTGCAACTATTGCCGCAGGTGGTGCTGCATTAGCAGGTGGTGCTGCCTTAGCTGGCGGTGCAGGTAAATCGGTATCTGACTTCTTCGGTGGACCCACCAATGAAGAAGATGCTGCGCCAGCGGAAGAACTTTGGCTAGATGGAGTTGATGAGATCGACCGCGATCCCTTTGATTTTGGCAACCCTGTGGATGCGATTAAAGATCGAGCTGCCGATCTTCAAGACAAGGCTAGCGATCTAATTCCCGACGGAATTGGCAACGATCCCTTTGATTTTGGCAATCCTGTGGATGCGATTAAAGATCGAGCTGCCGATCTTCAAGACAAGGCTATCGATCTAATTCCCGACGGGATGAATCTCGAACTCGACGATCCATTTGGAGATCTCAGCGATAAAGGTGGTGACTTCTTTAAAGGTGGTGGTGCTGCAGCCACAGCCGCTGGTGCCGCCGCACTTGCTGGCGGTGCAGCCCTATTTAGTGGTGACAAAAAAACACAGGAGTCAGGTTTAGAACTACCAAATCTAGAACTGGATACCTTCGACCGCGATTTGGAGGAAATTACCTTTGATGGTTTAGATGAAGATCCCTTTGCTGGTTTATCCGATCTGCTCGGTGAAGAAACTGGGGACATCGAAAAAGATGACCCAAAGCCTGATACTAGTGGCTTCCTTGCCAGTCTCCAAGATAAAGCTACCGATCTACTCGAAGATGGTAAGAATATCGGCGGTGCAGCTTTAGCTGGTGGTGCAGCAGCAACAGTCGGAGCGGGACAAGCAGTCCAATCTTTCTTCAATAAGGGGAAAGAAGCTCCAGCTAACGTTGGCGGCGATATCTCTGGTAATCTCTACAGCGAAGGTCAAATTACACTTGTCTCGCCCAGTCCCACTCAAGCCTATGCTCACTGGGAAATACCTGTCCGGTTAAAACGGCAGCTACGCGAACAAGGTGGTACAAAATTGGTGGTGCGGCTGTATAACGTCACCAATGTTGACTCTAATATCGAGTTACCAACTACATTCCAGTCGTTTGAGTGCAGTGATTCAGATTGGGACTTGGAGCTACCCATCACTAACAGCGACAATCGTTATTTAGCTGAAATTGGTTATGTAACCGAAGATGGACGCTGGTTAATGTTGGCACGTTCGGCCCCATTATCGATCGGATCGATTCATGGCTAGGTGTTAGGTGTTAGGTTTAGGTGTTAGGTATTAGGTATTAGGTATTAGGTATGAAATCAACTCTATTGCTAAAGCCTAAAGCCTAAACCCTAAACCCTAAACCCCAAAGCCTAATTTAGCGATCGACGCAACCTTAATAGCATCGCCGTTTGATAAAGATTGAGTGGAAGAACTGAAATTCCTTCCAGTCGAGACTGTACCCAACCTTCACCCCAGTACCATTCGTGATAACCATCAATCCCCTGACTGAGTAGGAGTCTCAAACACTGGGAATTGACTCGATCGACTTGAGATTCGATCGATACAAGACCCAGACTAGTTTGAAATTTCGTATCGACAGTGAGGAGATCTTGACTGGGAAAACTCATCTGCTGGGGAAAGAGCCACTTGGTTAGTGCTGGTGGCGATAATAATCGATCTCGAATTGTGGGTGCAGTCGCCGGAACTTCAATCCGCAATTCACTTTTTTGGAAATTACCGAACATAATTTAAGATAATATTTAGGCTAGATTTTTAAAGGTCGTAGCAATCGGCAAAAAAACAAACTGGAGTTTTGCGGAATTAATACCATAGGCATTGTAGTTATATCCTAACGCTAAATTAATTATTAATGACTAGCCCAAAACGTTCCTTTTTGCGGTTATTACACACCGAAAAAATATGAAATCTTCACACTCGATCGCGATTGTCCTAGCTTTTGCCACAATCGGTTTATCCTTACCAGCTCGTGCCGGCGAAGCTGCTCCAGCAGTAGAACCTGCTCCAGCAGTAGAACCTGCTCCTGTTACTAATGATGTCGGGCAAAACGCGACCGTCAATGGCAGTCGCAACAAAGTCAATCAGCACAGCAAGAGCAGTATTCGCGGTAATCGCCATAATGGTAGTTCGATTCGCAGCGGTCAAAATGCTGATGTGAATGGGGACAGAAACAAGGTGCGGCAATCTGTTAAGTCCGATGCGGCAAATCAGCAGCCGCAATTGGTTCGTTAAGTCCGATTGTCGATCGGATGAGCCAGCTCGCTCCTCGACTCCTAAGTTTAATACCTAGAAAAATTTAACTTCGCATCTACTAATCTCTTTACCCCTGAGGTAATTTTTATGTTTAATCGTCAGTTTGGTTTATTGGTGATGGCAACTTTCTTGCTATCACCTACTTTAGTAAATGCTAGTGCGTTCGATGAAGGTACACATTTGTCCGTTGGGAACGTTCAAATTCACACCACCGAAAATGGTACGACGCTGCGGACCCCGAAGATCCAGATCGATACTCCCAACGCTGCACAGAATCGAGTCCTGATTAGCGGTCGTCGGCGGTTACGCACTCCTGCGATCAAACGCCCACGCGTTCTTCCTGCTGCAGCAATGCGTCGGAAGATCGAGTCAAATGTCCAAACAACTATTAATAAGACTTCCCCGACTAACAATTCGACCATCCGGAGTACTACGATTCAGAACACTACTATTCGTGGACGACGTGTTATTCCCGCACCCTCGACACAAGTAGAGTCAAATGTGCAAACAATTATTAATAAGACTTTACCAGCGAACAATTCTACCATTCAGAATTCTACAGTTCGCAGTTCTACCATTCGCAATTCCAGCAATGGTTCACACTCTGTCAACGAGAACCGCCAGTCGGTTCATTGCAGTGGTGGGGGTAGTTCGGTGAGTCAATCAATATCTACTGTCAATGGACGTACTGTTCGTTCCGAAGTTCGTGGTAATTGTGGCAATAACAGCAACGACAGCAGCAACGACGACTAAACGATCCTAAAATTACGATTCACGATCCGCTGGATCGCAGCGAATTTCAACCATAAAGCCATCTGGATCGTAAACATAGATCCCTCGGCCCGTCGTTCTGGTGACGGGTTCTCCCTCGATTTTGACCTGGTGGTGGTGTAAAACCTCGACTGCTAGGTCGAATAAATTTGCGGCGATGTCAAATGCGAGGTGATTGACACGAGTAAATTGTTGAGTGGGATCTATTGATGGCGGGGACAAATCTGGCTCGGCAAATAGATCGACAATGGTACCATCCGGAGTGCGAAAATTTGCAACTCGACCTTGTCGAACTAATTCAACTAGACTAGACGGTATTTCTGTTCCAGCTAATTCATGCAAACCCAAAATTGTACCGTAGAAGTGACGGGAGGCTTGCATATTTGCCACATTGAGGGCAATGTGGTGGATGCGACGCAAAGCCCCTAGAGGCAGCTTTGGGCTAGATAGATCGACAAGAATCATGTTAAATCTGTTGAAAGTTAAAACAGGAAGGTCATAACACCATTATGCCAGTTAAAACAGGATGAATTTAGCCCTAGTTATGACCTAGGAGTGTCCTGATTTATAGATAGCGATGGTGTATATACCAAGATAAGATGAAGATTTAACTAGTTACAGTGCATTACCTAGGTTGCTAGATCGTCAAAACAATCGATCTATTGGCACTCTCCGACTGAACGCGGAGATGCTTGGCTTGATTGAGCCATCGCATCTACACAGATCGAACACGGATCGGTCGAAAATAATATCATTAAATTTCTGTCAAATCCAGCGCATTTACAATTCTCGTTCCGAAAGGCTGTGCCTACGGCAGTCTTACGCCAACGCTAATGACTAATATCTAAATAAATTTGAGAGTAAGTGCCGAACGTGGAAGATCGATTACCATTATTAATTCAAAAACAACTCCAAGCAGAAATTCAGCAACATCCACCACTCTTTCCGTGGGAAACGGAAAATGATGAATATGAAACAATCGAGACCGAATCTGGGAACCCTAAACTTATTAATATCCCAACTTTATCACCAGAACCCTCTCGTGATTAGTGGCTAGTGGGGTAGATTAATTGTCATCAGAAGATTTTCTTGAGTCCACTGAAGTGGACTTTTGCCGTTAGCCCGAAATTCATTTCAGGGCGGTTGAAGACTAAATACTAGGGTTCTAGATTTTCTTTCTCGACGATTAATCCACCCTGCCTCGTGATTAGTGGCTAGTGGGTAGACATAGAGATACTCACATCTCGCGTCAGAAAGCAGTTGCTCGTGTTTAGTAAATAGTGAATGGTGAAAATAGTGGATATGGACACCCCAACAGCCCAACACCCCCACACCCCCGCACCCCCTCCCCGATTCAACATATGTCCACATCTTCGACTACTGGCACGTTCAGCCGCCTGCATTCTAGCTTTGCGAATATTCAACAGCAGATGGCAATGATGCCGAGAACTCCGCCAGAGGAGTCAATTATGTTGCGGGTATTGGTGCAATTAATGGTGGTAGTCGGCATTATTGCCACAGATGTAGCCGCAGAAACTCAGATGAGTTTGTGGGCAATTCCGTTGAGTATTGTCGGTGCCACCTGGAGTTGGTATCATCGTCACGGTCGCAATATTGGGGCTAAATTTGGCTTGGCATTGGCAATGGTAGGGGCATTGGGTTATTTTGTATCCCACCTAGTCGGGAGTCTGAATGATACTCGGCTGGTTTTGGCGGAATTATTGGTGCAGATGCAGACGATTCATACCTTCGATCTGCCTCGAAGAAAGGATTTGGGCTATTCAATGACGATCGGGTTAATCTTGATTAGTGTCGCTGGTACTTTGAGTCAAACTCTCGCTTTTGCACCGCTATTGTTGTTGTTTTTGACGATCGCGATCCCTGTCTTATTTCTCGATTATCGATCGCGTCTCAATCTTTCACCAATACTTATTACCAGTTCTACCCAGATTAGCAAGATTGGGCTACCCTGGCAACGATTGGGGCAATTGTTGGGCATAGTACTGGCAATCGGTTTGGTTATTTTTGCACTGATGCCGCGCTTTCCAGGCTATCAGGGTGCGCTCCCCGTCAGCGCGCCAATTCAGTATGAGCAAAAGAAATTTGATGCCAAAGGAATTATCAATCCTGGCTATCAGCGTCAGGGGAAGGCGGGGAATGGGAAAGGTGTGCAAATTGATGGCAAAGGAGATGGCAAGGGCGATGGTAAATTAGACGATAATTTCTATTATGGATTTAACTCGCAGATCGATCAAAATCTGCGGGGGATAATGAAACCTAAACTGGTGATGCGGGTGCGTTCCCAGGCTCCAGGATTTTGGCGGGCATTGGCATTCGATCGATATACTGGACAAGGTTGGGAAATTTCTCGCAATGCTCAGACTCGCAAAGTGCGTCGTCCTGAGTGGGATTATAAGTTTACGATCGGCTATGCAACTACCAAAATGCCAACTAAGCAGGTAATTCAAAGTTATACTGCCTTAGAAGAGTTGCCAAATATTATTCCTGGGATGTCAAATGTCGCCGAGTTGTATTTTCCTACTCCAGAAATCGCGCTAGATCGAGAAGGTGTGATTCGATCGCCTGTAGGTTTACAACAAGGTTTGACTTACACTGTGGTATCTCAAGTGCCATTTCGAGATCGACAATTACTGGATTCAGCCAGTACCAATTATCCCGAAACAATTCCCCCATATTATCTGCAAATTCCCGATCGAATTGCGGCTAAATTGCAAAAATACACTCAAGATTTAGTCGATAATACGCCCCAACAACAAGTTGGCAAAGATAGCCAACCGTTGAAATCTAACTATGCCAAGGCTCTGTACCTCGCCCAATATCTCAAGCAACATTATCGCATCCCACAAGATCCGTTAGGACTAGCCCGCGTCCCCGATGGCGAAGATTTAGCAAGCTGGTTTCTATTTCGCTGTGAGGGCAAATCGACTAGTTGTGAAGCTGGCGGTTATGCCGATCATTTTGCCACCACTTACACGATGATGTTAAGATCGATCGGCATTCCCGCTCGGTTAGTAGTCGGTTTTGATTCCGGTAAGTTTAATCCCTTTACTGGATTCTATGAGGTGTCCAATACCGATGCACATGCCCTTACCGAAGTCTATTTTCCAGATTATGGTTGGTTTGCCTTCGATCCGATTCCAGGGCACCCCTTGACTCCCCCAGGAGTGGATGAAGACCAAACTTTTAGTACGCTCCAGCAACTTTGGAACTGGGTGGCGGGATGGTTGCCTTCTCCTGTGACAGCTTGGTTAGCCCAGATTTGGTCGTTAACCCTGGGCTGGTTGGTAGTTGGAATTGCGTTGTTTTTCGGTCTCTTTAGCCAAGGTTGGTTAGGCATATTTACAGGTAGTGCAATTGCCATTGCTGTAGCTTTTTGCGGTTGGTGGGGATGGCAACAATGGCAGAAATGGCGACAGCGACAATGGTTGAAACAGCTCTCACCAGTAGAGAGAGTTTATCAACAAATGTTAGCCAATTTAGTCGATCGAGGCAGCTCCAAACATCCAGCCCAAACTCCCTTAGAATATGCCCAATTAGTCCAGGCGACTCGATCGTCTTCAACTAGTATTTTAGTGACAGAAATCTCGCAAGCTTATACAGCTTGGCGATATGGGGCCGAAGCACAACGACTCGATCGATTGCAGGAATTGTTAACTAATCTTAAAAAAGAAAAGATCCACTAATGATTATGTTTTGATGTAAGGTGTGAGCCTATAAATCAGCATTCGATCGCTGTTTGCTAAATGCTACTTGAATTGCTAGCCCAATTAACCCGATCGAAATAATCGCACATACCGCTGCACCCAAGGCTGTCGAACCAACTACTAAAGTACGTACTGCTGTGGCAATATTTATCGCCATATTAGTTTTCTGAATCATCGGTTTAGTCGCAAACGTTGTCGCAATTTTACTGGTCATCGTATACATGGCGATCGACATTATTCCCGCAATCAGCGAACCAGTCAAACAACGTAAGGGAGTAGGTAAGGTATTTTCAGGAGAGGTAGTCATGGTGGATGGTGAATGGTGGATGATGAATAGTCTACGAGTCTAGATTGACTTCTAAAATAGCTTAATTATCAATTACTCTTACGCCTCGATCGCAAAATTGAGTGACAAATAATTCTAGATCTGGATCGGTAATCGTGGCGCGAACTTGATGATAGATTGCATCAGCTTGCTCCCGTGAATTTGCTAAACTAAATACCGTCGGTCCCGAACCAGACATCATCGTCCCTAAATTAGAGTGATGCTGAAATTCTGTCCGTAACTGACTGACTAGTGGATAAGCAGGTAACACCACTTTTTCTAAGTCGTTGTACAGCAGCTTGCCAATTTTGACTGTATTTTTAGCGACAATTGCCTTGACTAAATCACCTGAATGCACACGATGAGAACGCTCGACTAAACTATCTAAATCGTGTGCGTATTCATGCCCAAATTCCTGGCGGTAGGTAGTATATGCCCAAGGTGTAGATACCTCTAGACTTTGATATTTTCCTAGCACGACATATATCCCTTCTAAGCTAGGTAGAGGCGATATTACTTCTCCTCTACCCGTGGCGATAGCAGTTCCACCAGAAATACAAAATGGCACGTCAGAGCCTAATTTTGCCCCCAATCCTTGCAAGTCACTTTGAGTCAATCCTAATTCCCATAATAGGTCGATTCCGACCAATACAGCGGCAGCATTTCCCGATCCGCCAGCTAATCCCGCTGAGATCGGGATATGTTTATGTAAGGTGATTTCAACACCACCATATTCGAGAAAAGCATTGGGAAATTCACGTTGCATCAATTCCGCCGCGCGATAAGCTAAATTAGTCTCGTCGAGTGGGACATTTGGATGTCCGCAATGGATGATAATATTATCGGTACTTAGAGATCTAATTTCGACTCGATCGGCTAAATCTACTGTTTGCATAATCATCACTAGTTCGTGATAATTATCAGGTCTGATACCAACGATTTCTAAATGGAGATTGATTTTGGCTGGAGCAATTAAAGTATAAGATTTCATGCTATTTTTTATATATTTGTGGCTTGTTCATTGCTGAGGAAGAAACTAATCGTAAATTTATTTTTTCGGCGATACCCACCCGCTACTCTATTAGCCCGTGATTTATCTACGAGCAGGATTGATATGGAGCTAGTCATATATTTTTCATGCAATTCTAAAATATTAATATTTAAGTCAAAATGTTCATGAGATAGAGATTGCTTAAACCTTAGATGGTGGGCACTGCCCACCCTAAGACTACGACTAATTTTCTACAATGGTTTTTTGCGCGTCTACCAAGTTAGATAACTTTATCCACTGTTCGATACTCAGATCTTCAGCGCGGGTTTCAGTACTAATATTTAACGATATGAGTAGTTCTGATAATGCTTCTCGATCGATCGCACTTTGCAGATTATTTCTCAGCATCTTACGACGAGTACTAAAGCCCAACCTGACTAAATTATCTAATAGTTTTGGGCTGGTAGGTGTTAATTCTAATTTTCTCGGTGTGAGCCTGATGACTGCGGAATCAACTTTCGGTGGTGGCGAAAAATCACGCGCGGGAACGGGACAAATTAATTCACAGTGGGCTAAATATTGGACGCGAATCGATAATGCTCCGAAAGCTTTCGTGCTAGGTTTAGCATATAGCCTGTCACCTACTTCCCGCTGCACTAATAAGACGATCGAATCAAAAGGTCGCTCGGCTGGATGAACGATATTACCTAACAGTTTTTCGAGAATCGGCCCAGTGATATTATAAGGAATATTTGCAACTACTTTATTCGCCTGTTGAAATTTAGGGAAATCGGTTAAATTACTATCTACATCCAGATTGAGAAAGTCATTTTCCAATAGTAAAAAATTGTCAATATTCCCCATCTTTTTGACCAGCAGCGCACATAAATCTCGATCGATCTCCACTGCTACCACCGCACTCGCCGCCGCCACCAAACGACGGGTGAGAATACCAGTTCCAGGGCCAATTTCCAGGATGCGATCGGTCGGGGTAATCTTCGCTGCGGTGATGATTCGATCGAGTACTTGTTCGTTCCGCAACCAGTGTTGTCCAAATTGTTTCTTTGTCTTCATCTAGAGGATAGGGGATAGGGGATAGAGGCTAGGGCAAAGCAATAATGATTGCATTCTTCTGTTGATCGACTAATATAAAAATTCCTAAAGCATTCTTCATTCAGATGTGAATTCAATCTCTTTAACTATCCTCTACTCCCTATCTTCTATCCCCTATTTGTGCTATTACTCAACAACTTAAACTCATTACTTGCAGCACTCGCCTTCTACACCTGCTGTCCGATTCCGACTAAATCACAATTGGATTTTAGCAGAATTGCTCGCTGGGCACCTGCGATCGGACTGTTATTAGGTGGGGGTTTAAGTTTAGTAGATCTGGGCTTGGATTGGCTGCAAATGCCCATATCGATTCGATCGAGTCTCATCGTAGTGCTATGGATATGGTGGACGGGTGGATTGCACCTCGATGGCGCAATGGATACCGCCGATGGGTTGGCGGTGCAAGATCCCGACAGGCGTTTAACCGTGATGACAGATAGCGTTACTGGAGCATTTGGAGCGATGGTAGCAGTAGTTATCATCTTACTCAAAACTTGCGCTCTAGCTGCAATTACTCACGATCGAGTCTGGGTATTATTGTTAGTCGCAGGCTGGAGTCGGTGGGGACAAGTACTTTCGATCGCCCTATATCCCTACCTCAAAGCCGAAGGAAAGGGCGCGTTTCACCGTCAAGGTCTGAAGTTACCCCAAGACATATTACTAGGGCTAGCATTCATTTTTGCCGTCACTGGGTGTCAGATTTATTTACAACCCCAAAATTGGTTAGTCATCGGACTGAGATCTGTTGCTAGCTGCGGAATTTCAGCTCTTGTCGGCTATTACTTTTACCGCAAATTGGGCGGACATACTGGAGACACATACGGCGCAGTCGTCGAGTGGACAGAAGCAGTTACTCTCTGCTTGTTCACTATTCCAAGTAACTAGTGGCATCTTCTAGAAAATCCCCTCCTCTCCTGAAGGAGACGCTGCGCGAACGGAGCGACGTTTTTATTCAGGGGTTCCCCCCGAATGAAAAAACGTCAAGACAGGGGTGTCCAAAGGGCGGGGTGGGTAAGATTTTGATCGCAGGCACTCCAACCACCAG
Source organism: Chamaesiphon sp. VAR_48_metabat_135_sub (assembly GCF_031418915.1). Lineage (NCBI taxonomy): Bacteria > Bacillati > Cyanobacteriota > Cyanophyceae > Gomontiellales > Chamaesiphonaceae > Chamaesiphon > Chamaesiphon sp. VAR_48_metabat_135_sub. Next base: position 27,713 of record NZ_JANOJV010000212.1, read on the forward strand.
CAATTTACGCTATCATGAAAAGGTTGTCTAAAAATTCGCACATTCAGGAATTCGGGTGTTTCATTACGAAATACAACCTGGATGGAGGATAAACCCGATTAGGAGTAAATAGTTTTATGCCAGTAGTATCTTTGGCGCAAATGATGGAGTCTGGCGTTCACTTTGGACACCAAACCAGACGTTGGAACCCCAAAATGGCTCCATACATCTTCACTGCGCGCAACGGCGTACACATCATCGACTTGGTGCAAACCGCCCAGTTGATGGAAGAAGCTTATGTATACATGCGGACAGCCGCCGAACAAGGCAAACGATTTCTGTTTGTCGGTACCAAACGCCAAGCAGCAGGGATCATCGCTCAAGAAGCGAGCCGTTGTGGTGCAGCCTACATCAACCAACGGTGGTTGGGGGGAATGCTCACCAACTGGACAACGATCAAAACTCGCGTCGAACGATTGAAAGATCTCGAACGTCGCGAAGCCAGTGGCGCACTAGATTTGTTACCCAAGAAAGAAGCTTCCGTCTTGCGACGGGAAATGGCAAAACTCCAGAAATATCTGGGCGGGATCAAAAATATGCGCAAGGTACCCGATATCGTGATTGTCGTCGATCAACGACGAGAATATAACGCGATGTTGGAATGCAAAAAGCTGAATATTCCGATCGTATCGCTACTCGACACCAATTGTGACCCCGACTTGGTCGATGTAGCTATCCCCGCGAATGACGATGCAATTCGTTCCGTCAAATTGATCCTCGGTAAACTCGCTGACGCGATTTATGAAGGTCGTCACGGTCAACTCGAAGGCGCAGATGTCGATCCTTATGACGGCTACGAAGACGTAGAGGACGACTATGAAGACGACGGCGAAGCTGAAGCTACTGGTGAAGAAGGCGGCGAAGGCTAAAATTAGGCAAGAGGGATTGTTGTAGCAATTATTTATTTAATTGTGAGATTGGGGAAAGGTTAAAGGGGAAAGGGGAAAGGAATAAATTAACAGCATTTATTTATCCTTTACCCCTTACCCTTTACCCCTTGCCCTCTAACCTTTACCCCTTACCAAAAACCATCTCGAACACAGATAAAAGAAAATGGCTGAAATAACGGCAAAGATGGTGCAAGAGCTGCGGAAAAAAACCGACGCACCAATGATGGAATGCAAAAAAGCCCTCACCGAAACAGGCGGGGATCTTGAAACCGCAGCAGAATGGTTGCGGAAAACCGGAGCAATTAAAGCTGAGAAAAAAGGAGATCGGATTACGGCTGAAGGCTTAGTGGAAAATTTCACTCAAGCTGATGGTAAGGCTGGTGTATTAATTGAAGTCAACTGTCAGACTGACTTCGTAGCGCGGAATGATGATTTCAAAGCTTTAGCACAAGGTTTGAGCAAACAGGCGATTACTGCTGATAGTGTCGAAGCATTAATGGCACAGCCTTATGCTGCGGATAATAATGTCACAGTAGATGCAGCTTTAAAACTGGCGATTGCCAGAATTGGTGAAAACCTCAACGTTCGTCGCTTAGCTAACTATAAAATTGCTGGGGGTACGGAAGGTGCTGTTGATTGCTACATCCACACTGGCGGAAGAGTTGGCGTATTGATCGAACTCGGCTGTGCATCTGCAAAAGTAGCCGATAGCGACGATTTCAAAGCCTTAGCACGGAACTTGGCAATGCAAGTTGCAGCTTGTCCCAATGTTGAGTATATCAACGTTGGCGAAATTCCTGAAGCGATCGCTTCCAAGGAAAAAGAAATGGAGATGGGACGCGATGATATTGCCAACAAACCAGACAATATCAAAGAAAAGATCGTGATTGGACGCATCGACAAACGTCTCAAAGAAATGACCTTGGTAGATCAACCCTACATCAAGGATCAGAATATCACGGTAACTGAGTTGATCGGTCAAACTACCAAACAGTTGGGCGAAGAGGTGACAGTCCGCCGCTTCACTCGCTTTATTCTTGGTGAAGGTATCGAGAAGAAAGAATCTAATTTCGCTGATGAAGTTGCCGCTCAAATGGGCAAAATGTAATTTCTAAGTGAAACAAATGTTTGGGATAGGTCTAAATTTAGACCTATCCTTTTTAGTATATCCAGTTAAAGCACCCTAACGAATCGAACTTCGTTTGATATACTGGACAGGCACCCTCAGACTCATCGCCATCCCCTAGACATGCAGCCTACAGATCCTACCAAATTTACCGAACAAGCCTGGGATGCAATTATTAAGTCACAGGATGTAGCCAGAAGATCTTCTAATCAGCAGTTAGAAGTCGAACATGTGGCAATTGCACTGTTAGAGCAGCAAGATTCAGCTCCAAAAATTTTGGTGCGCGTGGGGGTGGATATTGAGACGTTGACGCGGCAATTACAAGATTTTACTAAGCGTCAGCCGAGGCTCGATCGAGTTGTAGACTTATATTTAGGCAGAGGTTTAGATGTATTACTCGATCGAGCTGATGCAGCCAGAGAAACTTGGCAAGATCCGATTATCGGCGTGGATCATCTAATTTTAGCCCTGAGTGAGGACGATCGCATCGGTCGGCGATTATTAAAAGCATTCAATTTCGATCGATCTCAGTTAGAAGCTGCGATCAAACAGTTGCGGAGTACCACCACCCCAAAAGCCACTACTACTCAGGCTCCAGAGGTCAGTGGTGAGGCTTTACCTAAATATGGGAAAGATCTCACCGAAGCCGCCAGAGCGGGGAAAATGGACCCAGTGATCGGGCGGGATGAAGAAATTCGTCGCGTCGTACAGGTGCTATCGCGCCGCCAGAAAAATAACCCGGTATTAATTGGCGAGCCTGGTGTCGGGAAAACCGCCATCGCGGAAGGATTGGCGCAACGGATTGTCAATGGCGATGTACCTGAATCGCTCAAAGATCGCACATTAATTTCCCTCGATATGGGCAGTCTGATTGCTGGTGCTAAACTACGGGGCGAATTTGAAGAACGGTTGAGATCGGTATTAAAAGAAGTTACCGAATCGGCTGGGCAAATCGTGCTATTTATCGACGAACTGCATACCGTCGTCGGTGCGGGGGGAAATCAAGGCGCGATGGATGCGAGCAATTTGCTCAAACCGATGTTAGCGCGGGGAGAATTGCGCTGTATCGGTGCGACGACGATCGATGAGTATCGCAAGTATATCGAGAAAGATCCCGCCTTAGAGCGGCGATTTCAGCCCGTACAGGTGAACGAACCCAGTGTCGAAGATACGATTTCAATTCTACGGGGATTGAAGGAACGGTATGAAGTTCACCACGGCGTGAAAATCAGCGATTCTGCTTTAGTTTCCGCTGCTACTTTATCTAGTCGCTATATTGCCGATCGATTTTTGCCAGACAAAGCGATCGATCTCGTCGATGAAGCTGCGGCTAAACTGAAGATGGAGATTACTTCTAAACCAGCCGAACTCGAATCGATCGATCGTCGAGTAATGCAATTAGAAATGGAAAAACTATCCCTCGGAGATGAAACTCTCAACAGTGATAGTCATCGTCCCACTCAAGAACGCTTAGAAAAAATTGGTACTGAAATCACCATTCTCAAAGTAAAACAAACCGAACTTACCAATCAATGGCAAGGCGAAAAACAACTTCTCGATGGGATTAAAAGTCTCCGCGAACAAGAAGAACAACTCAAAGTTCAAAGCGAACAAGCCGAACGCGCAGGCGAAATCGCCACCGTCGGACGCATTCAATATGGTGAAATCCCCAAACTCCAAAAAGAACGCAGCGTCAAAGAATCCCAACTCGCCGAAGTTCAAGTTCAAGGCTCCACCCTTCTGCGCGAGCAAGTCTCCGAAAACGACATCGCCGAAATCGTCGCCAAATGGACAGGCATCCCAGTTAACCGTCTCCTCGCCTCTGAGCGGCAAAAACTGCTCCAACTCGAATCCCACCTCCACCACCGCGTGATCGGCCAGCACGAGGCTGTGAGTGCAGTCTCAGCGGCAATTCGTCGCGCTCGTGCGGGAATGCAAGATCCGAATCGTCCAATTGGATCGTTTCTATTCATGGGACCTACAGGTGTCGGGAAAACCGAACTCGCCCGCGCTCTAGCCGAATTTCTGTTCGACAGCGACGAAGCAATGGTGCGGTTGGATATGTCCGAATATATGGAAAAACACGCCGTTTCCCGTCTGATTGGTGCCCCACCTGGATATGTGGGACATGAAGATGGCGGACAACTCACCGAAGCTGTGCGCCGTCATCCATATTCGGTGGTGTTATTCGATGAGATCGAAAAAGCCCATCCCGATGTTTTTAATATTCTGCTCCAAGTATTAGACGATGGACGCATTACCGATTCTAAAGGTAAAACCGTCAGCTTTTGCAATACGGTAATTGTGATGACAAGTAATATTGCGAGCGAACAGATTATTACGACATTACTAAATCCCCATCGCGATAATACTCAAACCAACGATCTGCGCGAACAAGTAACAAATACTCTCCGCACACATTTTCGTCCTGAATTTATCCAACGTATTGACGAACTAACAATTTTTGAACCACTCAAGAAAACTGAACTTCGTCAAATTGTGACGATTCAAATTCACCGGATCGAACAAATGTTAGCAGATCAGAAAATTAAGATCCAACTATCAACAGCAGCGCAAGATTATCTCGCCGATGTCGGTTACGATCCGATCTATGGTGTGAGACCACTAAAACGAGCAATTCAACGAGAACTACAAAATCCGATCGCCACTAAAATTTTAGAAACTACCTTTGAGGAAGGTGATACGATTTTTGTCGATTGTGAAGATCGACTATTAACCTTTAACAAACAACCACTCAAGGCCAAAAAATTAACCCCTGCAATTATCCCCGAAGTCGTTTTATCTACAGTCACTGTTGAGAAATAACGTGAGATCCGCTCTTTACCCACCTGGGGATTAATCCCCAGGCGAATAGCGCAAGTCTTTAAAACAGACTGATATAGCCATCGCCAAGGCTGTTAGGACAAAAACAGCGATTGAAATCACCGCTCATGATGCAAAGTCCTAATTAACGTCTTAACGATCTTGGCTAGTGCTATAGATTCTGATTAGTCTGTTTTAACAGACTTGCGCTATCAGCCCGCACTTCAGTCGCGGGCGGGGCGGTAATGGAACGGAGCCAAAAGTCATTGAGTCTCTACACCACTTTCAACTTTCCACTGTTGTCAATGAGGTTAAATCCAGGTAGTCAGAAATCGAATCGGCTAACTTGTCAAAAATCTCTTCTCGTTGATTAGCATAGTCTGGTACATCGTTAGTAATGAGGGCGAGATTACGCTGGGAACGAATCTGATTGAGCCAATTTCTACGCCATCTGCCATTATCAAAGATTCCATGTAAATATGTGCCCCAAAGCGTAAGTTCTCGATCGACAATACCGAGGGTTCGATCGCTAAATAATAACTCATAGTCATCGATATTAGAGTAATCTGGGTGCCATTTGGTCGTACCTTGATGGATTTCGTATCCAGAAATTGAGATGCCCTGTTGGGGATAATTGCTGGTAGTAGCGCGTTGGCGGGTAATTTTCGCTTCGGTAATAATTGTTTGCAGTGGGAAGAGGTTTAAGCCCTGATATTCGCCAGGGATACCTTCGATCCCTGTAGGATCGGCGATGGTGCTACCTAGCATTTGGAAGCCGCCACAGATTCCCATAATTGTGCCGCCGTTAGCGAGATAATGGGGGATAGCTGCGGCGATACCAGTTTGTTGGAGCCAATTGAGATCGGCGATTGTTGTTTTCGAGCCAGGTAAAATTACCCCATCGCACTGACTTAATTCATCTTTAGTCGTAATATATTTAAGATTGACTGTCGGTTCGGCATCGATCGGATCGAAATCGGTGAAATTGGAAATACGCGGAAATCTGACTACACCAATTGTTAAATCTGCATTCGGTTTTCGCGATCGACGTTCTAATAAATCTAACGAATCTTCAGATGGAAATACTTGGTCTAGCATCGGAATTACACCGATGACTGGAATCCCCGTCCGTTCTTCCAACCATCTAATTCCCGACTCTAATAGCGACCTTTGTCCACGAAATTTATTGATGATAAATCCTTTAATTAGAGCGCGTTCTTCTGGTTCTAATAGTTCCAACGTCCCGACTATATGGGCAAATACTCCACCGCGATCGATATCAGCAACCAAGACGGTATTTGCCTGCAAATAACTCGCCACCCGCATATTAGTTAAATCGCGATGTTTGAGATTGATTTCTGCCGGACTTCCCGCACCTTCGCAGACAATATAATCAAATTCTACGGCTAATTTATCCAAACAATTAGTAATCGCCGCCCAACCTCGATCGAAATAATCTCGATAATAATCCGCAGCCTGTACTCTCCCTACAGCGGAACCCATTAAAATCACTTGAGAAGTCATGTCTCCCTGCGGCTTGAGCAAGATCGGATTCATCTCGATTCTCGGCTCTATTTTCGCAGCCCAAGCCTGTACCGCCTGCGCGTGACCCATTTCCTTCCCATCGGCAGTAATATAGGCATTCAGAGCCATATTCTGTCCCTTAAACGGGGTAACTTTGAAACCTTGGCGCACCAGCAATCGACAGATCGCCGCCGTAATTAGTGATTTACCTGCGTGGGAAGTGGTACCCACAACCATGATGGATTTAGTCAAGTGAGAAAATGTGGAAATAAGTACAGTTATAGCAATCCTAAATCATTTTTAGCTAAAGAGAGCGGGTGTTTGTTAAAAATCGAAGTAAATGAATGCCAAACTATGCAGTGGCGACAACAGCCACACGATATATAAACAGAGCGGAATTAAAGTTAACTTGAGATGCCAATTGAGATTTAATTTTAATAATCGATCGAATGTATAAGCAACCATCATGGCGATCGATAATCCGACTAATATTAATAAAATTTGACTATCGGCTAGCTTGAGATTTTCGACATATACCTTAGTTGCAAACTGAGCATCGCGGGGATAGCCCCAGAGATGTTGGAACACCAAATTAGACTGTGAGAGATTGGGAAGTCTAAACCAAATCCAGGTTACAAATACTAATGCTTGAGTTAGTAGCCAACCACAAATATGTCCCAATCGGCTACGCCAAAATAGAGCGAGTGGTTCGATCTTCTCCGACAGTATATGCGTTAACCGATGGACTACGAGGGCAATTCCATGAATTATTCCCCATAGAATATAGCCCCAGTCAGCACCATGCCAAATGCCCGAAATTAACATTAGTGCGAATAGATTCAAACAGGTACGTACCAAGCCCAATCGCGAACCGCCGAGAGGAATATAGATATAGTCACGCAACCAATTGCCCAGACTAATATGCCACCGTCGCCAAAAATCAGCGATACTGGTACTCATGTAGGGAAAGTTAAAGTTTGTCGGTAAATTAATCCCGAATAAAATTGCGGTACCTAGTACGATATCGACATATCCACTAAAGTCTAGATATAGTTGCAAACCATATGCAAAAATTGCCAACCATAAATCGATACTTCCGGCTCGATCGAGCGTGGTTGGATCGAATACTAATCTGACAAATATTGCCAAATTATCTGCAATTAATGTCTTCTTAATCGCCCCACTTGCAATCAACCAGCCCGCTTCAGTTAAGCGTTCGATCGAGGGAAATCTTAAATTATTTAATTGAGGAGCAAATTGATGATAATGTGTAATTGGACCAGATACTAATTTAGGAAAAAATGATTTATAAGCGGCATATTTGAGTAGATTTCCTGTCGCAGGGCTACCTTTGTAAACATCAATGAGATAAGCCGCAGATTCAAAACTTAGAAAAGAAATTCCTAACGGTGGTAAAAAGTTAGTTTTCACCGACATTGCCAGGGGTTCGATTGCTGAGGGGTTTAATGGTGCAATAATATTCAATAGAAAAGGAATATATTTTGCAGCAATTAACAAGACAATATTAAACACCACGCCAACAATCAACACTCGTCGTCGTTGTTTTTTTCCTCTTGGCAGCCATTGGTAAAAATATTCTTCCCCTAGTCGGTCTTGAACTTCTTTGTATTCAATAATTTGGCTGTCTAGCAATATTTTGCCAATCCAATAATTGACCAAAATCATTGTCAAAATGACTGGAAAATACTGAATCTGGAGAAAAGAAATATAAAATACAATACTAGAAATTACGATTACCCATAACTTGTGACTTTGAGTTTTAGCTATGCCCCAATAACAAATCAAAGTTAGTAATAGGAAAATAACATAAGTAGGTGATATAAACTTCATTTTAATTAGTGAATAGTGGATAGCAAAGTTTTAGCAGGTAATTAGACCCAACTCTAATCCCTAATCTCTAATCACAAATCTCTATTTTAATATTTGCCACGGAATCCCTTCTGTCGTTGCTAAATATCTACTAACTTCAGTCGCTCCAAATTGATTGAGATGGCTGGGATCGGAAAATAGATCGTATTTTTGAGCGAGTAAATTATTCATATTGATGAAAGTAAGTTGATTTGAGTCCATTAAGTTTTGCATATATTGCTCGAACGTCGCTTCATGCTGGCGGCGAACTTTATCTAGATAAATATCCGACAATGGTACATTTACAAATACTAGTGGAATCTTGCGATTTGCTAATAACTCGATCGTTTGTTGTAAAGCTCGATGTTGACTGCCTAGTAATTGAAAGTTAGCATAGTCACCATCACTATCGCCAGTTACTTTGTTATATTTTTGATAATAAGTATGAGGATCGAACTTCAATTCTAGGGCTAAAAATCCGTCAGCATCAATTTCTCGTTCGTTAATATTAGCAGATGGATCGGTACTAGAAATAGCATTACTACTATCGGCAATTTGCATCACAAATGGCACTTTAACCTGCAACCAAGTTTTAAGTCGATCGCGATGGTGATAAGCTGGCGAAATATCTGCAAACCGTCGATCGATCGCGGTATCGATCGCTTGATAAGTATTTTGAAAAGCAGATTGTGCTTGCAATATAGATGAGTCACTATTTTTCAACCCAGAGAGTGGAACCAACTGTCGATAGCGATCGGATAAAGCAATTGTTTCGTAAGTTCGATCGATTCTTCCGCTATTAAATGCCCTAGCTCCATCTGCCCAAATTACTAGTTTTGGTAACTGTTCTGGTGTTAATAATTGTCGCAAGATCAGATCGACTACTTGTGCCGTTGCACCATTAATTCCAAAATTATAAATAGTGGCATTCGGATAACCGCGATCGATTAAACCTTGACGCAATTCGCCTGGATCTACGCCTCTCAATGCCCGCGAACTACCGACAATTAAGACATCAGGCACCCCCTGTTTCAAGCAGCGCAATTGATATTGAGCTAACTTCTGTTCGAGCAGAGGATTATTAAATGATATTTGGGAAATAGTTGTTCTAGAAGCAGCCGTGAGATGCCTGGCTTCCAAATTAAACTTAATTGCAGAATCGCCGATCGTAACTAATCCTAATCCTAGTAATAACAATAATAGTGATGGTTCCCACCGAAAGCGAGGTTGATAGAATAGTTGACTATTTTTTGCCATTGTAAACTGATGTTTCCAGATCCCTGTTGCTGCCAAACTATTGCTAATTTTTTGCCCCAAACCGATCTTCGGAACTGATGGTTCTACCTCAAATTGATGCTCTGGAGCCACTGGAGGCAACTCCAACGGCGATCGATCGAAATCTACCCCATCAGTCCAATTTGAAATCGATTGTCCCGATATCCGCCCATGAACCCGCACACCTCTAATTCCTGGCAATTTCAATTGTTTTACTACTTTAATAACCGTTGTTGCAACTTGACTTTGAATCGGACAAATCGGAGCTTCACTCATCACATGAATGAGATCCTGACGATACATTAAATCTAAACCAATTCCCCCGATCGTAAAACACCGCTCTAAATCTGGATTGAGCAACCGTTCGAGGATAAAATTGAGTGCGTCTCGATCGCCCCGTGCTGCTAAAATTATCGGTGTCGGCGAATATTTGGGATCGCCTAAACCAGGTAAATCGAGCCAATACACCCAGACAGGTGGTTCATCCTGTCTGTCTAAATTTGCTGGAGATTGCAACCCATGAATAGTTGCACCTTGGATACCTTGAGGCGTAAGTGAAATTAGTAACGGAGCAATCAGATCTAAGACAATTTTCTTGGTTGGGAATTTTCCTAACTGCGGATTTTTGAGCGTACAAAAAATCTGTAAAGTGAGATTTTTTAACACAGCACTCACCTGAATTGATTCTGGCGCGAGAGCTAAATTTAGCAAGTTGGTAATCGCTTGGACATCACCCCATCGCGCCCAATTTTTTAGTCTGACTATTGGAGGTGTCAGATCGATTTTTAATCGCCAATCAGCATTTTGGGTACCTACTGGTGCAGAGAATCGTGAACATTGAACGATCGCATCTTGAAAACCCTCCAGATTGATGCTGCGCAGCGTCCTCGCTAGGGGTTCAGCGAGCAGTTCGCAATCTAGACTCTTAGGAGAATGACACCGCACCCACAGGCGATATTCTAGGGGTTGTAAGCATAAATCGATCGACTGCAAAACAGTATGCTCGCCATCATCAGTAAATGCTTGAATCTGTGGGCGATGTGCTATCGAAAACTCGAACCTCACACCCAACGGACTTAATACCTGTGAGAGGGTTTGGAAAATTAGGCGTTGCTGTGCGGACGCTGATGTTGGTGACTCACTCTCGACTAGAGTAGTTTCAGCAACAATATTAGGGTTGACCCTAATTAATGGTAATGGCAGATCGTCACGATCTGGTTCAAAGTAAGTAGGTTCGAGCAAGATTTTACCTAAACAACTTGTAACGATTAGGGGTGATGCTCACATGGGAGAATTAATCTAATCGTTACCTATCATATCGATCTGTGTCGCAATTTGTGTAGATCCAAAAACACCGAAGACTCTCCCGTACTTATGGTGATAATTTAATCTGATTGACAAGGGGAAAGGGGAAAGGGGAAGGGGTGAATAGTATCTGTCTATACTATTCACCCCAAAATATCTGGAGAGATACAGAGAATTATTAAAGGTGTAGAAGCCTCTACCGTAAAGAATTACAACTAAAACTACTATAACTATTTGCGATCGCAACCAAACGATTGTATATTACATAAATCGATTCGATAACAGCGACATTACTCGCGCAGACTCGTACTAAGCGTAGCCGCAGTAGCATAGTCGAGGTAGGCGATCGAGACACCTCTCATCCCCTCACTCCTTGTCATGAAGCACTTCATCTCCCTCCTGACAGCAGCTCTAGCTTTCCTCCCCACCATCATCGTCCACGCTCAAACCTACCAGCCTTCTAACCGCATTCCAGCAGCCGATAACAGTCAAATTGGGACAATCGTCAATCCCACCGGAGCTAATAATTTCAACATCGATGGTGGCTTGCGGCGCGGACAAAATTTACTTCATAGTTTTAGCGATTTCTCGATCCCAACAGGCGGCGCGGCAAACTTTACTAATCCAGCGGGAAATCGATCGATTATTACCCGCGTCACAGGAAATTCATTTTCCGATATTAACGGGCTATTAAATACTAATGGAGCAAATTTTTTACTGATTAATCCCCAAGGGGTGGTATTCGGAACGGGTGTGAAGTTGGATATGGGTAAGGCGTTTGTGACGAGTACGGCGAGTGGAGTAGATTTCGTCGATGCGGCGGGGCGGAATTATAATTTTGGGGTGAATAGAGCGGGGGATGCGCCGTTGTTAAGTATCGATCCAAATGTCGCTTTCAATCCGGCGAGATTGATCATGAATGCGAGTATTCCTGGGAGTAGGGGAATCGAAAATTATGGGATTTTAGAAACTCAGAATCCAGGGCAATATATTGGTTTAATTGGTGGGAATGTCACTTTTAATGGTGGACAAATAATCGCTCCTGGTGGACGAGTAGAATTGGGGGGATTATCAGCACCAGGAACTGTGGGGCTGGGTGTAGAGGGAAATATGCTCGGAGCGCAATTTCCGACGAATGTAGCGGGAGGGGATGTATCTTTTACTAATGGCGCGAGGTTAAGTGTAGCTGGCTCTGGAGGTGGCGATATTGCCATCACTGCTCGGAATATAGAGATATTGGGCGCAAGTGTTATCAGGGGCGGTATTGAAGAAGGATTAGGAACGCCGCAAGCTGTGGGGGGAGACATCAAACTCGATGCGACAGGGGCAATAGTCATCGCTGGCTCCGATACGACAATCGCTAATCGCGTGCGCTCAAATTCCCAGGGGAATGGGGGCAATACCACTATTAATGCTGGTTCTTTCTCCCTCCGAGACGGTGCTCGACTTACAGCCTCAACTTTGGGAACGGGTAATGCCGGAAATGTGACAGTGACGGCGAAAGATACTGTTTCCCTAGTCAATGCGAATATCTTCAGCACCGTAGAAGCAGGCGGCGTGGGTAAGGGCGGTAATATTAGCCTCAATGCTGGTTCGCTCTCCCTCCTAGATGGCTCTCAACTGTTAGCCATTACACGCTCGGCATCTGCTACCCAGCCAGCAGGTCGAGGGGATGCGGGGAATGTTATAGTCAAAGTGACTGGGGCTGTCGATATTGCTGGCACCAAGGATGGATTACCCAGTGCGATTTTCAGTTTTGTAAATACGGGGACAGTTGGCAAGAGCGGTAATATTACCATTGATACTGGCTCTTTCTCGCTCCGAGATGGTGCTCAACTTGAAGCCTCAACTTCTGGAAAGGGTAATGCTGGGAATGTGAAAGTGACTGCTAAAGATGCTGTTTCCCTAGTCAATGCTAATATTTTCAGCTCTGTCGAAGCAGGAGGTGTGGGTAATGGTGGCAATATTACCATCGATGCTGGTTCTCTCTCGCTCCAAGATGGTGCTCAACTGATAACCATTACTCGTAGTGCATCGGATACTCAGCCAGCAGGTCAAGGGGATGCGGGAAATGTTATCGTCAAGGTGAGTGGGGCTGTCGATATTGCTGGCATCAATGGCACACTTCCCAGTGGGATTCGCAGTTTTGTAGGTACGGGGACAGTTGGCAAGGGCGGTAATATCGAGATTGATGCTGGTTCTTTCTCGCTCCGAGACGGTGCTGGACTTGTCGCCTCAACTTCTGGAACTGGTAATGCTGGGAATATTGGGATTAAATCTAGCGGTGATATCGCATTATCAGGAACAGCTAATCTTGTTAACGACCAATTATATGCTCCTCAAAGATCCCTGATAATTAGTAGTAGTTATGGTGTGGGGGATGCTGGGAAAATATCGATCGATAATCCGTCTGGAAAATTATCTCTGAGCTTTAGCAACATTCAAACTAACATCGGAGATTCTGAAAATAAGAATGCTACTGGTATCGGTCAGGGTATTGCTATTAATGCTCGTGAATTGGAAATCAAAAACAATAGTTTGATTGTTTCTGACCTAGTTGGTAAAGGTCAGGCTGGAAATATTGATATTAAGACTACGGGTGATATCACTATCTCTGGTAATAATAAAGATCCTCTAAAATTGACTCCCTTTAATATATCAGGTATATCTAGTAACAATCGTGGCATTGGCGATAGTGGCAAAATCTCGATCAATACTCCAGGTAAGTTGTCATTAGATAGCACTGGAGTAATTTTGAGTCAAGTAGCTAAAGATGCCCAAGGCACAAGTAAGGGAATTAAAATTAATGTTGGGGAATTAAATTTAACTGATTTTGGTGGGATCTCATCTGATACGTTGGGTAAAAGTCCAGGAGGTGATATTGAAATCGCGGCTAAAGGGGCGATAAATATTATTAAGAATAGCTCGATCCAGGCTGGCAGTGTTAAATTAACACGGATGCTAAATGTACCTGGCATTAGCGATATATTGGTTAGTTCGACAGGTGAGGGAAAAGCTGGGAATATTTCGATATCAAGCGAACGCTTAAATCTCAATTCTGGTTTTATTTATTCGATAGCAACTAGCGGTTCTGGTGGGAATATCACCCTTAACCTGAGTGACAAATTGCTATTACGAAATAATAGTGAGATATCAACTAGTTCCGGCGAAGATTTGGGCAAAGATTTCGGTGGCGGTACTGGTGGCGGCAATGGTGGCAATATCACCATTAATAGTCCCCTAATTGTTGCCTTACCCAGTGTAAATTTTGGTAATGACATTACCGCCAATGCCTTTACTGGCAAAGGTGGCAACGTTAACATCACCAGTCAAGGATTATTTGGCATCCAATACCGCCCGAAAGGTTCGCGCTTCACAAATGATATTACTGCCAGTTCTGAATTCGGACTCAGTGGAAGCGTCCAGATTACCACCCCAGGTACAGATCCAGGCAAGGATAAGGGCGAATTAACTGTGGCGACTAATGATGCGAGTAACCAAATCTCCCAATCCTGCGGAGCTAGTCAGAGAGATAACAAATTCTATATTACTGGGCGCGGTGGATTGCCGCCAAATGCCAGAGAACCCCAGGAGAGTGATGCTTTGTGGTCAGATGCTCGTGCGGTGAAGGATAAACCCGCTACTACTGCAAGTCTATCACCGAAATATGCACCGCCCGCGATCGGGTTGGTATTAGATAAGAATGGACGAGCGCGATTGATTGCGGCTCAGTCAGTGGGAGAACTGACGGGAACGAAGGTGGTGTGTCCGAATGTGGGGAAATAGTTTTAGATGTCTGTCAATCTCGATGCGCTTAGGGGTTGCTCGATACGAATAAGTCTTAGAGAGTTACTGCGGAGATCTACCCACCCCCCCCTTCGGGTACCCCTCCGAGGAGGGGATTTTCCACGCCAGCTTTGCTTTTGCAAAGGCTACTGCGTACCGACAAGTCGGCTAGTCTTCGTTTGAGGTTGGTTTACCCCCCAACCCCCAAAGGGTTGCTCTAGCTCCCTCCCCTTTACAAGGGGAGGGTTGGGGTGGGGTAAAGATCTACGCAGCAACTCAAATAGTGCCAATACTATCGCCTTACAAGCAGAAAACTAGGGGAAATCCCCTCCTCGGAGGGGTACCCGAAGGGGGGGTGGGTAGATCTCCGCCACTCCCCCTCAGATTTAAACCGCCGTTTCCACCAGAGCTGGAGCCGATTCCATCGCTGCTGCTTTGACCTTAGCCTCACCAACGAGGAACTCGGCGACTTGAACTTCAATTTCCTGCCGCACAATCCCTCTGTACTCCAAGAAATGTTCGATTTGGGCACAGACAGCCAAATAACTACTTACCCCACCTGGATTGAGCTGGAACATGCTCCAGAGATTGCGCCAGAACTGCCAACGAGTAGAGCGGACGAAACCTTGTCGCCAACAGATGGTCAAGAAGGCACTAATTAGCATTAAACTAATTGGTTTGTGACGACCTTCGCCCTTATCGGGATAGGTAGCTCCGCCGAGGGTGAGGAAGTGACGGTAAGTTCGATCGAGGAACTTGGATGGCTCGTATAATTCATCGAAGGCATCCATATATTCGTAGGCGATTTTTTCGAGCGGACGAGTCGGAACGAAGTTCATCAACGTGGTTTGGTTGATATTCCCAGATGTGCCGCGCAGTCGTCCTTCGCGCTCTAGGCGATGGGATAGAGCTGTATCTGGGAGTGCTTGGAGCATACTAAATACGGCGGTGGGAATATTCGTCTGTTCGACGAATTGGACGATGCGTTGTCCCGCACCTTTTTTCTCACCGTCGAAGCCGATAATAAATCCAGCCATGACGCGGATTCCCGACGCTGCAATGCGATCTACAGCTTCGCTGAGGGAACTCCGAGTATTTTGGTGTTTCTGGGTCAGAGCCAGACTTGCTTCATCTGGGGTTTCAATTCCTAAGAAGACAGAGCCGAAGTTACATTTAACCATTTCGTCCATCAATTCTTGGTCGTTTGCCAAATCGACGGAAGCTTCAGTAGCAAAGGAGAAGGGATACTTATGTTCGACCATCCACGGCAATAATTCTTTCAGGAACAGTTTAACATTCCGTTTATTACCGATGAAATTGTCATCCACCATAAAGATACTCCGCCGCCAACCCAATTCGTAGAGATAATCGAGTTCTTTAAGGAGTTGCTCTGGTGCTTTAGTACGTGGTTTGCGACCGTATAAAACGATAATATCGCAGAATTCACACTGGAACGGACAACCCCGCGAAAACTGGACGGACATTTCCGCATAAGCGTCGAATTCCAGCAGTTCAAACCGTGGTACTGGAGTCGTCGTGACATCAGGGCGTTCGCCATTCGGAGCGCGGAAAGTGCCTGACAGTTGCCCTTGGGCGACTGCTTCGACGAATAGAGGGATCGTCAGTTCGCCTTCATCGAGAATTAAATAATCGGCAAAGTCTGAGACTTCATGTGGTAGTGCGGTGGGGTAAGGTCCCCCGACAGCGACTCGTTTACCGCGACGTTTAGCTTCTTGAATCTGTGCGAGTAAATCT
The DNA here is from genome assembly GCF_031418915.1 of Chamaesiphon sp. VAR_48_metabat_135_sub. NCBI lineage: Bacteria > Bacillati > Cyanobacteriota > Cyanophyceae > Gomontiellales > Chamaesiphonaceae > Chamaesiphon > Chamaesiphon sp. VAR_48_metabat_135_sub. The sequence continues at coordinate 44,105 of NZ_JANOJV010000212.1, forward strand.
TGCTTTTGAACGATCATTGCCGAACAAATGACCATTTCGGACCAATTCCATTCAGCGTCAGTCACCTCTCGTACATTGAGATCGACGAGCTTAAAGTTCCACTCTTGGGGGAGGATTGCAGCTACTGTGATCAATCCTAGTGGTGGTAACATCGCTTTCCTACCGAGTAGTTCGATGGTTTTCTCAAACGACCAAAAGCTCTTGGGGAAGCGAGGATATAGGAGCAGAACGTTCATAATATAATCTCCAAATAACGGCATTCCCAGCTAGGTGGAATGATGGATGCGCAACACTTAATGACTTTATTTTAGTCGGTTTTGTTTCTTTCAGACATTATTAAATTAGAGATTAGGCGGCAAAATCCCCTCCACGGAGGGGTGCCCTGTATACACAAGTCCGTTTGAGTTGATGCGTAAATCTTTACCCCACCCCAGCCCTCCCCTTTACAAGGGGAGGGAGCAAAGCCCCCCTTTACAAGGGGGGTTGGGGTGGGGTAATCGGGACTACGCAGCAACTCAAGCAGAGATCAAGTGCTCTCTCCCAGCAGATAATCGATAAATTGCTGTGCTGTGCGTCCAGAACGTCCATTGTGTCTTGTCGCCCATTGTAGAGCACGGGCTTCTAGATCTTCCGGCTCGTTCGATAATCTCGCTTCAGCGGCTAAATGGCGAACGATATCTAGATACTTGGGCTGATCCGCAGGTTCAAATGTCAGTGTAATCCCAAATCGATCGCTAAAAGATAATTTTTCCTGGACTGTATCCCACATCTGAATCTCATCGGCATCTTGAGGGCGCGGACGGTCTGCAAAGTATTCTCTCACCAAGTGACGACGATTGGAGGTGGCATAGACTACCACATTAGCGGGTTTGGCGGTGACACTTCCTTCGAGGACGACTTTCAGTGCTTTAAATGCTTCGTCATCGGCTTCAAAGGAAAGATCGTCTACAAAAATAATAAATTTCTGCGGTAAATCGGTCAATCGATCGAGAATAAGCGGCAAGTCGATCATTGCTGATTTACTCACTTCAATTAGCCGCAATTGACTATCGGGATAATAATTTAGTAAGCCTTTAACTAGGGATGATTTACCAGTTCCTTTCCCACCATATAGTAAAATATTAAGGGCTGGATTACCTGCAAGTAAAGATTTAGTATTTTTAATTAGGGTGGCTTTTTGTCGATCGTACCCAATCAAATTATCGATCGAGACTCGATCGGGATTGGCAATTCCCCTCAGTCCATTTTGCCATCTCAATGCTCGATATTTACCAAAAATTCCAACTCCAGCTTGTTGGTAGTATCGAGCGAGATCGTCAACTAGTTCGCCCCAGCTTTGGTTGTGGATGGCATTGACGATCGATGATTGTTGTTTATCAATACTGCATTCGAGCCAACAGACTGGATTACCACCAATCCGCTCTACCCACTGAGGAATATACTGTCCACAAGTATAAAGGATGTATAATGAATTGAGATCTTGCCGCGCCGCTGTAACTAAAGTTGGTGATAAACGGGTTTGCAATGTTTCGTTCGATCGAGATAGATCTATTTTTTGAGCCTGGAGACTAAAGGAATTTTCTGCTTGTAATATTCGATCGATCAGATATTCTTCCCAACTACAATTTTTAGTAGCTAAAGCTTTAAAAAAACGTCCGTAAGCAGTCAGACAAATTAGAGCATTACCTTGCGAGCGATCGCCGCCGACGATCGCTCTGAGCAATTCAATTAAGGCGATACCAACCTCACCGTCTAAAATATCTTGATAGACAAGTAATCCAGCAATTGCCCGCTGCATCTGATGTAGTTCGTGGGTGTGTCGATCTTGATGGGAGGAAGTCATGAGTCAGGCTTTAGGTGTTAGGTGTTAGGCTTTAGGTTTTGGGTGTTAGGATGAGAAATATATTTTTTCTATTTGAGAGTTTAGTTTTTTATTTGTTATCGATCGTTTATTTCTTTCAATCTTTAACTAAGGTAATTTCATTACCCCTAGCCACTAGTCGCTAGTCGCTGTATCCTAGATTAGGTATTTATATGCGCTTTTATATATATGTCTGATAATATTACTAACTCAAACCGGACGATCCGCATCGCTTCGCGGAAAAGTCAACTAGCATTGGTGCAAACCTATTGGGTGCAGTCTGAATTACAGAAGCACTTTCCAGATCGTACCTTTGAAGTCGAGATGATGAGTACCCAAGGGGATAAAATTCTCGATGTACCCCTGGCGAAAATTGGCGATAAAGGGTTATTTACCAAGGAATTGGAAGTCAAAATGCTCGATCGATCGGCAGATTTAGCCGTTCACTCGCTTAAAGACCTTCCCACCAATTTACCAGAAGGTTTGATGCTTGGTTGTATTACCGAACGCGAAAATCCAGCCGACGCACTAGTCGTCAATGCTAAACACCAAGGCTGTCAGCTCGATACGCTGCCAGAAGGTGCGGTAATTGGCACATCATCTCTCCGCCGTTTGGCGCAACTGCGTCATCATTTTCCCCACTTTGCATTCAAAGATGTGCGGGGAAATGTCAATACTCGGTTGGCGAAGTTAGATGCTGGTGAATATGATGCGCTGATTCTGGCCGCTGCGGGCTTACAACGCTTGGATTTTGGCGATCGCATCCACCAGCTCATTCCTGCTAGTTTATCGCTCCATGCAGTCGGACAAGGGGCATTAGGCATCGAGTGTCGCACTGAAGATCCTGAAATTCTAGAATTCCTTCAAGCTTTACAACATCAACCAACAGCTTACCGCTGTTATGCCGAGCGGGCTTTCTTGCGGGAACTAGAGGGTGGTTGTCAAGTACCGATCGGGGTTAATACTACCATCGATGGCGATAATCTTACTCTAGTTGGGATGGTATCTAGTCTCGACGGTCAAAGGCTCGTGACAGATACAATTACCGGATTAGCCACCAACGCCGAGCAAATCGGCAAAGATCTCGCTAATCTGCTCCGCAGTAAAGGTGCGCAAACCATTCTCGATGAAATCTTTGAATTAGTTCAACGGGATGGATTGAAGAAAGTCTTGGACGAACAGACGAATTAGACTTGATAGCTTTAGATGGTAGGGTGTGTTAGGCGATAGCCGTAATGCACCAACCCACTGATGCTAGTTTTTCAAAATAAAACTGTTGCAATCCGCATTCTGTCGTCCAAGATCGTCATCCCGAACTCACGTCAATTATCGTTTTTTCGATTTCTGAAAATATTTTAAATTGGTTAAAGTCCGCTGCTGGTTAAGGGTATCACCTTGCAATCGGAATAACTCTGCGGCAATCCGCAGATCGGCGATGGCTCCTTTGCAGTCACCTAATTGATGACGAGCGGTTGCTCGATTATTATAGGTAATTGCTTGCTCTGGACGAATGCGGACAACCTGAGAGTAATCGAGGTAAGCACCCCAATAATCTTTAAGATTGAGTTTTGCTACCGCTCGATTATTGTAAGCTAGGGCATGATTTGGATCGATCCGAATTACCTCAGTATAATCGGCGATCGCGGGCAAATTTTGATCGAGTCTAGCATGTAATAGTCCCCGTTGAATATGCGCATCTACATCTCGGGGATTTTGTTGCAGCGTAGCATTTAGACTAGCGATGGTTTTTCGATCTGTCTCACTTGGGATCGGATTGGGTGCTGCTAAGGCTAAAAGTGGCATTGACAGCAGAGCAATAGAGGTGAGGATACTTAGTTTGGAAAATTGATATTTCATCATCGGCGTTAATTCAAGATCGAACTAGAAACAATCTACAACTGATTGTAGTAGTTTTTCGGCGATCGACCAACAGTCAATATGGCAAACATTTGCATGATATATTGATGCTTGTTGGTGTAGTCACCCCGCCCAAAACTCCCCGATCGAAGTTATGTCTTGGAAATATAGATCGCTCTTTACTATTATCGCCCTGAGTGGACTAACCTTTGCCCCTAGAGTCCAAGCACAAACAACAAATAAAGGATTTTCTGATTTTGTCTCTGGTGCGGGTACGATCTTATATCTTGGGGGTGGTTCCTTATTACCCTTGCTGACCGATGGAGCTGATGGTGGACAACATACGCTGCGGATAGTAGATGCTGTCGGTACGAGTGCGGCATTATGCTATGGACTCAAAGAAGTGATTAAATCCCCTCGCCCTGACAACGAAAAGGAACTCGATAGTTTTCCTAGTTGTCATGCGACGACAGCCTTTGCGCTCGCCCGCGTTCAAAGTCACTACCATCCTGACTATGCCATCCTCTGGTACGGTGGCGCAGCTTTAATCGGTTATTCCCGCGTAGATCTCAATCGTCACCGTCTCTCGGATGTACTAATCGGGGCGGGTTTAGGTTATTTAGTCGGCGAAATCGAACTAGGGCAAAAACGCGGCTTGCTACTATTTCCCCTGATTCGACAAGATGCTCAAGGAAATACCGTTGTTGGTTTACAAGTCAAAGGTGATTTCTAAATTAGGTGTTGGGCTTTAGGCTTTAGGACAAGCAGACGAACTAGTCTAAGATGGTGTAAATTAGTTCTCGATTCAATTACAACACTTTGGTTGAGAGTGCGCTTTGCGCTTTAGGGAAATTGCTAAAACCTAAAGCCTAAGACCTAAAGCCTAATTTCTAAAGCCTAATTCTTAATATTTGCAAGTAAATGTGGCGGATATTTCCAAAGCAGTCTAGAGTAGGAAGTAGTAGGTGGAGACCATCGATCGGAGGTTGTGAATGAGTCAGCAGAGTCCTTATGAGCAGCTAGGTGTAGCAGAAGATGCCACCTTTGAAGAGATTCAAGCTGCCAAGCAACGTGTCATTGCTCAATTTAGTGGCGACTTACAGCTACAAGATAATGTCGAAGCAGCCTATGATGCAATCTTGATGGAACGGCTCAAACTCCGTCAACAAGGTAAGATTAAGGTACCTGACGGGATTAGATTTCCCGAAAAGCTACCAATTGCTGTACCCAAATTTACCGCACCATCTATGGCTAATTCTCCCAGTTGGATGGGGGATACTTTTGAACGCCCTAGTCAATCGGAAATTTTAACAACTTCTGGTGTTTATACGGTACTCGCTGGAGCGGCATTAGTACCAAGTATCGCTTTTACCGGATTACCCACACTGGTTGCCGTAGGAACTGGGTTTAGTCTATATTTTATCAATAACAAGCAACGTCGGTTTAAACGCGCTCTATTGGGCAGTTTAATCGCCCTCGTCGTCGGTACGGTGGTGGCTGGGGTGCTGGTAAATAATCTACATCTACCCGTCGCTCAAATTGGTCTTCAGGGCGAAGTTTTTGCTAGTTTGTTGACTTTTTTACTGCTGTGGGTTGTGAGCAGTTTCACGAAATAGGTATTTAGTAATTGATAATTGATAATTGATAATTGCGGAATTGGGGTATAGATTGGCCTCAAAATTTGAGGTAGGGGCAATTCATGAATTGCCCCTACCTCAAATTGCGGGATGTCGCCTAATCTTCTAGTAAAGTAGTAACAGCAGTAACGATCGAGTCTGGTCGATCAATCCAGACAAAATGACTGCTATGATTAGCTAATACTTGCTGACAATTGGTTGATAGTTTGAGTAAATCGAGATGGATTTTATCGCGAACTCGATCGGCTGCTGCTAGTGATAAGAATTTAATCCCTAATAAAGGTCGAAGAAAGGTTTGAGATTTAATGCTAATTATCGGTAGAACGCCTAAATTATTGGCTACTTTTAATTGTCTGCCGCTAGTATCTAAATTCCACATTTCTCGTCCCATTGTTAGCCAATGACGGGCAGAATAAAACGATCTTTTGACATATTGACGATCGAGTGCTGAAAACTTTTTGAGTTCGGGTTTAATTAACTCAAATATGCCTAAAGTACCTAATAATCTCACTATACCTAACGCTGCCCCGATCGAGACAAAGCCGAAACTAATTGTAAAGAATGCTTTGAGCAATCCCACATCTATAGGCAAAGATAACATCGCATCCTCGTGCAATCCATCAGTGAGAACTATTCCCCTCACCGAGTTGGGAAATTGATGAGCGTACAGTCGCATATTATAACTACCGAAAGAATCTCCCACTAAAATATATGGTGGTGGGATTTGAGTTATGGTTAATAATTCATCCAATTCATTGACAATCTGTTGACTAGTACGCGGTTTGAATGAACTCTCACTCCAGCCATAACCAGATCGATCGTAAATACAAACCCTCGTTAATTTGGCAAGCTCATCAATTAATAAATATCCCTCAACTCCACCCAAACTAGCATCGAGAACCACAGTAATATCGCCCGTTCCTTTCGTATATAAGTGTCTAACTTTACCATCAGCCGTAGTAACTAATTTTCCTGGCGGTGCTGTATAACTTCGTTCGCGATAACTGGCTATCTGGTGATAAATCATCGTAGCAGTAAGACCAACAATCTCAACGATCTGAAGGGATGATAAGCTATTAAACATAGTTACTAGTTACTCTTTGGCGGATGGAGAGCGGGGAGCGGGGAGGGAAAAAGAAACAAAGCCAAGCATCTTATCTCCCATCACCCATCTCTCCCACACTAAAAAACTATAACTATCGCTATAAATCAATTACTATTTATATTTATGTGGCAGTGGCAAACTCGATCGGAACTACCTTATTTAACCTGCGATCTACTCTCTGACTGGCAACATGGCTTTTTTACCCGTCAGTTTGCCCCCCGCGAACCCCATGAGATTACCCCCATTCTATCTGCTACTGCGAGTACTCATCGTCTCAAGCAGGTACATGGCAATATTGTGTTGACTCCCACCGAAATCGCCACGGCTACGGAGGTAGAAGTAGAAACTGGAAATGCCCTCGCCGATGGATTGTTGACAGAGCAACCACAGCAAGCTGTCTGGGTGGCTAGTGCTGATTGTAACCCGATTCTGATTGCCAATCGGCACACTGGTAATGTCGCGGCGGTACATGCTGGCTGGCGCGGTACATCTCTGAATATCGCTACTGTTGCAGTAAACCGATTATTGGCACAGGGGGGAAGTGTAACCGATATCATCGTCGCGATCGGCCCCGCGATCGATGGTAAAGTCTATCAAGTGACTAAACAGGTGGGATTAGAAGTCTGTCGATCGATCGCCCTAAATCCGCTCTCAGGCGATCTTAAAACCGATTTGACTAGTTTACAAGCAATTCCCGATTCACCCCTATTACCGGACGAGCAAGTAGGGAGAGTGAGGCTAGATGTCCGTCGAGTCAATCAACTTCAACTCGAACAATTAGGCGTAGATCCGCAAGCCATTTCGATTGCGCCTCACTGCACTTATCAAGAACCAGAATATTTCTTCTCCTACCGTCGTGAGAAACTTAAAAAAATCCAATGGTCGGGAATAATTAATAATTGATAATTGAAAGCGCAAGAATGCTATGTCCCCGACTTCTTCGAGAAGTCGGGGATATGTCCCAGCAATATCAATACTTCTCGGTTAATCTAAAAATTAGTTAGTCCGCGTAGGCAGACTTTGCACCACTAGCTACGATTTCAATCGTTAGCAGGCTGTTAATATATATTCAATGGTGAGGAATTTATTATGCTAGAAAATCGCGATTATACGTTAATTATTGACAAAAGTGGCAGTATGTCAACGAAGGATAAACCAGGTGGTTTGAGTCGGTGGCAAATCATGCAGGAATCAGCATTGGCTCTGGCGAATAAGTGTGAGGAACTCGACCCCGATGGGATTACAGTTTATCTCTTTTCTGGCAAATTCAAACGTTATGATAATGTCAACGGAGCTAAAGTTGCTAGTATTTTCCAGGAAAACGATCCTTCAGGGCGAACCGATTTGGCTGGAGTTTTAACTGATGCTTTAAATAATTATTTTCAGCGCAAAGCTGCGGGGAAAACTCCGGCTAATGGGGAGATTATCTTAGTTGTCACCGATGGCGAACCAGACGATCGCAAGGCGGTAATGCAGGTTATTCTGGATGCTAGTCAGAAACTCGATCGAGATGAAGAATTGGCGATTTCTTTTATTCAAGTCGGTACTGATGAATCAGCTACTAAGTTTCTAAAAATCCTCGATGACGATCTCGGACGTGCTGGGGCAAAGTTTGATATCGTCGATACCATTACCATGAATGATATGGAAGATTTGACTCTACGGGAAGTCTTACTAAATGCCATTATCGATTAGTTGGCGTTGCTGGATTGAAGCATGAAAAGATAGAGAGGAAAGGGGGGGAGCGATTCGCGCTCGTCGGGTTCCCCGACGGTTTAGCGGCGTTTTTATTCGGGGCTTCCCCCCGAATAAAAAAACGACAAGACAGCGAATCAAGACAGCGGTGAGCGGGGAGAATAAGAAATCGTCTGCAAAAATAATGAGTCATATCTCAATTGAGCAACACCAAAGATTCGATCGATTGGTGAATGTCATTGTCATTGTGGGCACGTTAAAATAATACCAATCGCATTACCAAAATTTTCCTATGTTAGAAAATCGTGACTATACATTGATTATCGACAAAAGCGGTAGCATGGCAACCAAAGATAAGCCGGGTGGTGCTAGTCGCTGGCAAATCATGCAAGAATCGACATTAGCTCTAGCTAGCAAGTGTGAAGAATTAGATCCCGATGGGATTACGATTTATCTTTTTTCTGGTAAATTCAAACGTTACGATAATGTCACCGCTGCTAAAGTTGGGGCAATTTTTCAGGAGAACGATCCTTCGGGAAGAACTGATTTAGCTGCGGTTTTAGGTGATGCTGTAAATAACTTTTTTCAGCGGAAAGCTGCTGGACAAATTCCGGCTAATGGGGAGATTATTTTAGTTGTTACCGATGGCGAACCCGACGATCGTAAGGCGGTAATGCAGGTTATTCTGGATGCTAGTCAGAAACTCGATCGAGATGAAGAGTTAGCAATTTCTTTCATTCAAGTTGGTATGGATGAATCAGCTACTAAGTTTCTAAAAATCCTCGATGACGATCTCGGGCGTGCTGGGGCAAAATTTGATATCGTCGATACCATTACCATGAACGATATGGAAGATCTAACCCTCAAAGAAGTCTTGCTCAGTGCAATTGGTGATTAGATATAACCCACATTCCGCACTTCAATTTTTCGAGCACGAAAACTCGACGATTGAGCCATGTTGCTAGTTGTATTTTCAAAATC
>NZ_JANOJV010000213.1:0-13556 GCF_031418915.1 Chamaesiphon sp. VAR_48_metabat_135_sub
CCTCTGGCTCGAAATCGGGTTGTAGAAGGCGATCGCAAAATCGGCTTCAGCAGCAGATGCAATCCTGGCGGCGACTACTTCCCAGGGTTTGAGGATATCCGAAAGCGAAATCGCACAGAAATCATGTCCGAGCGGCGCACCGATAGCGGCGGCGGCGGCTTGCATGGCGGAGATGCCTGGGTTAATCTGGAGATCGATCGTTTGCCATTCTGGTTTGGCTTCGTTGTCGAGTACTTCTAATACCGCCGCCGCCATTGCAAAGATCCCAGGATCGCCGGAGGAGACGACGACGACATTTTTACCACTGGCGGCTAAGTCTAATGCTAATCTGGATCGATCGAGTTCCACTCGGTTATCCGATCCGTGACACTCTTTACCGACACTTAAATCTTTAACTAAGTCTAAATAGGTGTGATAGCCGACTAGATCGGTTGCTGCTAGAATTGTCGCTCGGACTTGTGGCGACATCCATTGTGCTGAACCTGGGCCAGTTCCGACTACAGTTAGTTTACCTTGGGCTTGACCGATCGAGGTTGGATCGATCGGTTCTGTGGCACTGAAGATCGTTAAATTTTCATCGTTATTAATTACTGTCAACTTGGAATTCCATTGTGCTGAATCAACGAAGCGAATTGGTAGATTTAAACTGTTACCGATGCCAGCGATTGCGGCTCCAGCGGGTGTTTTGGGAATCGCGATACAAGCTACCCCAGCCAGGGCGAGATTGGCTGTGGCGAGTCGATCGAGTATTACTTCACTCCACCCCATGACATTAAATCGATCGGGTTCAGTAACCGCCAGGACTAGGCTGGTAGGATGATAGACTAATTTTTCTGGACTGCCAGAAATTGCCTGTGTGGTGACTAAGATCGTGCGTTTTCCATCCGCACGAAAGGGGATATCGCTCGCAGTCAACCACAATGCGTCGCCATCTAAACTCACACTGACACCCGCAATTAAGTCAGCGATAAAAGTTTTGACATGTTCGGGATTAGCCAGACGATAGCCTGTGGGAGGATCGGGCAGAACGGTATTAAACTGAATTTTACCTGTAGTGGTAATAGCTGGCTGCACATTTAACACCGCTGCAATTTGCTCGGCGAGATCGTTTACCCCTGTCATGCCGCCCAAGAGGGGTACAACAGCACTTCCATCCGCAGCTACCGCGACAACTGGCGGTTCTGTCTTGCTATCGGTGAGGATTGGTGCGAGAGTCCGAATCAAAATTCCGGCTGCACATAGCCCAATAATCGGCACACCATCTTGATATAATTGCCGCACCGTATCGCCAAAGTTGGCAAAAATCGCATCGACATCTGTCGTTCTACCTGCTAACCCGTATAATTGCGATCCTGGTAAAGCTGTCATCAATTGACGAGCGGTGGAGACGCTAACTTGATTGAGGACAACAATTGTCGGGATGGATCTACTATCGAGCATGATTTAACAAATGACGGTCTTTACCTATCTTATCGCTCGATCTCGATGAGAATTTGTCGTGCAAACAGATCGAGACAAACATCCTGAAACCTTGAAAATTAGATTGAGATCCTCAATCTACCGGAAACTATTCCGAAATTCATTTGCTTGAACTGGTTGGGGGATGTGCTGTGCGAGGAGAGTGATAAAATCGGCTGATGACAAATTAGGATGTTTAGTGAGGGTAGTTTTGACGAGAAATTTACCAATTGGTCCGATATAATTTATCAGCTCTTTTTCGCACCGAGCAATAAATTCTGGTGTCAAATTATTAATTGTTGGCATCTCAAGCTGTGGAGATGTTGGTACCGCAGTTAGAGTTGTAATCGGCAAGGGAGTCGCTACTGGCTGGCTTAATTGTGTCTGGGGATTGATGGTAAGCCGCTCCACATCAGTCAAAACTGCCGCAGCAGATTGGTAGCGGTTGGCGGGAAGATCTTGCAACATCCGATTGAGAATCTTTACCAACCCGTCGCTGACGGAAGTGTGTAATTGCCATTTACTTTTAAGGGACGATCGATCTGTCAGACTTTGAGGTTCGATGCCTGTTAACATTACCACCGCAGTGACGGCGAGGGAATATAAATCGCTACTGGGAAAACTTTGTCCCAACCAGATTTGTTCGTAGGGGGCATAACCAACTTTTCCGACGATCGATTGTTGGGTAGGATAGCTAATTGGAGTACCATGTATATCCTGACTGCGGCCCTGAACTATCGCAGATCTGCCGATCCCAAAGTCGATTAGTACTGGCAAATGAGTCCCCTCTTGCAGCATAATATTATCGAGCGAAATATCTCGATGAACGATTTGTCGATCGTGAAGATAGCTCAACACCGGAAGTAAGTCTTTCAACCATTTAATTATCTCTGATTCTGAGAAGGTTTGACCTTGTTGTTGGCGATCGCGCAAGAGGCTAGAATAAGTCTGACCTTTAATGTATTCTTGGACGAGAAACAGCTTCTCGTCTTCTTCAAAACAAGCAAAAAATTTGGGAATCTGAGCGCGATCGATTTGATGGAGAATTTTAGCCTCTCGCTCGAACAATTCGCGAGACTTCTGAGCCTCATAATCGCCATGATGCTGTGGGAGAAACTCTTTGACGACACATGGTTCGTTGAAGCGATATCGATCGAGTGTCAGATAAGTTCGACCGAAACCACCTTGTCCTAAGATTCGTTGTAGTTCGTACCGATTTGCCAACAAAATTTTCCCCCCACTAGTTGCTGGCGCGGCAAACATTGCCGGATCTAGCGGTTCCCAGGAACCATCAACATGCAATTTTAGAGGTACTAATTCAGTTTTGCCATTGGATTTGACTTTGGCATAAACAATTTGCGCAAAGGATTCATCCGTTGACGCGCTATTTTTGTTGGAGAATCGATCCTCAACCATCTTATCCTCGATTGCTACTAGTAATTTTGGTAGCTCACCTCTACAATTATATACGGATGACTTTAGGTATTTATTCAGCCTTCCTATTTCTTATCTTTCTCTTTATCCTTATCTTTGAACAGTCGTACTGGTTTCTGTCTGAGTAAGGCAGCGGTTTGAGCTTTGTCTGCGGGAAAAATCGATCGGACTCGATCGATTACCGAAATCGTATACTGATAGTCGGGCACTGTGCCATTAGGAATAAAACCAGCTTCTTGGGCAATCGTCGAAGGGGCATTTTTGAGGAGTTGGTGGATGGACTCTTGCATTTTCAGATCGATATTCGGACTGACTAAGATTGCGCCTGGAGGTACTCGGTGGGGATCGGCGAACAAAATCCGCAACTGGGCTTGTTTGATTTCGCTTTTGTAAGTATTAAACTCTTGCAGCGATAGTGCGCCAACATCCGCACTACCCCGAGCGACAGCTTCTAAAATCGCTTTGGGTGTCGAGGACACAATTAGTTCGGCGAGCGTTAAACCATAGAAATTGTAGAGCGGAAAATAATAGCCAGTTGCCGAACCGGGTAAACCAATTGCCAGTTTCTTCCCCGTCAAAGATCGCAGATCTTGGTAGGTACTATCCTTTTTGACGACCAAAATCGAACGGATATTGTTAATCCCTTCCAGCGGCAGCAGGGCTGTATACTGATACTGAGAAATGGCAATTGCGGCTAATCCTGGTGGTGCGAAGACCAGAGACCATGCTTGGGCGGCGATCCTTTCTAGTGCTTTGTTTTCATTAAAAGCAGGTTCGATTTGAACTTGGGACTGAAGTTGTTCTTCTAAATACTGTTTAATGCTATCGTATCGATTGTTGGCATCGCCATTGGTTTCCGTCTGGGCAACCATGCCATAGCTGAGAGTACCAATCGTCAATTGCACTCGCTCGCTCGTGCGGGAATTATCGCCGCTCAAGCCTCGTCTAGCTCCACAGCTTGATAAAAACAACCAAGTTAGAAATAATCGACGGTTCGCGATCGAGCGCATATTTTCAAAATATGTTTGACAAGCCCGATTCTACTGTAGATTCAGACATATTTGGCTCAATTTTGATTAACTGCTAGAAATTGAACACCAAAATTGTAATAATTAACTCCCAACTATTCGATTATGGATGCAAGAGAACTATTTGAAAAAGGTGGCATAACAATGATACCGTTGTTTGGATTATCAATTTTATCTATAGCAACGATCTTGGAACGGCTGTGGTTTTGGTTTAAAACCACTAGGAAAGAAGAAGAACTGATCGAGCGGGTACTAGAAGCCAGTGCGAATGACGAATGGGATACCGCTGCTCAAATCGCTAAACAGGAACGCAACCGCAAACCCATCGGTAGGTTTCTCTATGCCCCACTCAAACGAACGAATCCCGATCCAGAGACATTTAAACTCGCCCTCGAAGCATCTGCCGAGCAAGAGATCGCAACCATGCGCAAGGGGGATAAAATACTGGAGTCAATTATCGCACTTGCTCCTTTGCTCGGATTATTAGGCACTGTGTTAGGTTTGATTACTTCTTTGCGAGGCTTGAAATTAGGCGATGCAATTACCACGGCGACTGGAGGTAATGTGACGGATGGGATTAGTGAATCACTTTACTCTACCGCTGCGGGGATGATCGTGGCGATCGTCAGCCTCGGCTTTTATCGGCTGTTTCAAGGTCTGATTTTCGGTCAAATTAACTTATTTCGCGGTGCGGGAAATCAGCTAGAATTACTATACCGAGAGCATTGGCTTAATACGAAAGGTAAATCAATTAACGCTGGAGATCCAGAATTGATGCCATAGGGATAGTTGAAAGTTGAAAGTGAGTGTGGAGGCAAGCGTCGTCTCGCCGTCGCCGATCGAATCCGTCGATCGAATCCATGCACATCCAATCGCCTAAACTTAAAATAAATATATCGATCGGCGATCGTCGATCGATAGATAATAGACAATTAATTAAACTCTTATCTTTCACTTGATTCTCGACCCTTGACCCTACTTCACTGGGAATTTTGCTGCTGGTGTAAGATGTGAGTCAATATTGACACTCTCAGCAGGTCGATTCGAGTTCGGTAACTCAAAAATATATATTTAACTCTAAACTTACGAGGTTTATTCGTGGTCTCTCAACGTGTCATTGAAGTAGCAACTATTCAGCCATCGCCGATCGTTCCGGTCATGGCTCAATCCCAGACTGGGGCTTACGCACTCCTCGATAGCCTTTATCGTCATGGAACCAAACATATTTTTGGCTATCCTGGTGGTGCAATTCTGCCCATCTACGATGAGATTTATCGATTTGAAGCCGCAGGTAAAATTAAACATATCCTCGTGCGTCACGAACAGGGTGCCGCACATGCCGCTGACGGCTATGCCCGTGCTACGGGTCAGGTAGGGGTCTGTTTTGCTACTTCTGGCCCTGGAGCTACAAATCTAGTTACAGGCATCGCCACGGCGCAAATGGACTCGATCCCGTTGGTCGTTGTGACTGGACAAGTCCCCAGTTATATGATCGGTACGGATGCTTTTCAGGAAACAGATATCTATGGGATTACCCTACCCATTGTCAAACATTCCTATGTAGTTCGCAATCCCGCAGACATGGCGCGAATTGTCGCCGAAGCCTTCTACATCGCCGCTTCCGGTCGTCCTGGCCCAGTATTAATCGATATTCCCAAAGACGTGGGTGCAATGCTGTGCGACTACACCCCCGTCGCACCTGGAAGCGTCAAGTTACCTGGCTACAAGCCTACCGTCAAGGGCAATCCCCGTCAAATCAACCAAGCAGTTCAACTGATCGCCAAAAGTCGTCAACCTTTGCTCTACGTTGGTGGTGGCGCAATTTCTGCCAGCGCACATGAAGAAGTCAAACAACTAGCCGAACTATTCCAAATCCCTGTAACTACCACCCTCATGGGTAAAGGTGCATTTAACGAACTGCATCCGCTATCAGTTGGGATGTTAGGAATGCATGGTACAGCTTATGCAAACTGGGCGGTAACAGATTGTGACCTTTTAATCGCCGTTGGAGCTAGATTTGACGATCGAGTCACAGGTAAATTAGAGGAATTTGCCTCCACCGCTAAAGTCATCCATATCGACATCGATCCCGCCGAAGTTGGCAAAAATCGCACCCCAGATATCCCGATCGTTGGTGATATCAAACAAGTCCTACTGCAACTACTCCAACGGTTGCGGGAACTGGGTTTAGGCGGTAATGCCGAACAGACTAAAGCATGGTTGGAAACGATCGATGGTTGGCGCGTAGATAATCCTCTCGTTGCACCCAGCTACGACGGCTTATTGGCACCCCAAGAAGTCATCGTCGAATGTCGTCGTCAAGCTCCAGATGCTTACTATACAACCGATGTTGGTCAACATCAAATGTGGGCGGCGCAATTCCTCAATAACCTCCCCCGTCACTGGATTTCTAGTGCTGGATTAGGAACGATGGGATTTGGTGTACCCGCAGCTATGGGCGCGCAAATGGCACTCCCCAACGAACAAGTTATCTGTATCAGTGGCGATGCTAGTTTCCAGATGAACCTTCAGGAACTCGGTACCCTCAAACACTATGGCTTGAACGTCAAAATCGTCATCATCAACAATGGCTGGCAAGGCATGGTCAGACAGTGGCAAGAAGCCTTTTACAAGGAAAACTACTCTTCCTCCGAAATGGCCCCTTCCCAGCCCGATTTTATGCTGTTAGCACAAGCTTATGGCATCAAGGGGATGACCATTGATAATCGCGAAAACTTACCAGCAGCGATCGCCGCCATGTTAGCTCATGATGGCCCCGTTTTACTCAATGCCCAAGTCAAACGGAATGAAAACTGTTACCCAATGGTAGCAGCGGGCAAATCTAACGCCGAAATGTTGGGATTAGCTAAACCTAAGCGTTCGAGTTCTGGCGCATTATCAATTCACTGTGGTAATTGCGGCACGATTCATGCTGTGAAACATAAGTTCTGTCCCGAATGCGGTAGCGAACAGTAAGACATGAGGGTAGGAACAATATCTTATCTTGTCGCAATTGTATGGTCGGTTTTCCCGATCATACTGCGCTGCTGTCTCGCGGCAAGGTTGCGCTGTCTCGATCCAAACACATGCCGAGGTTCCCTCGGCATGTGTTTGGATCGTATCTAAAAGTTTGATCGAATTGAATCGACTCGATTTAAAGTCGAGGGTCGATTGGTTCGCTTTCTAATGCTAATACGCCGAATACGCATTCATGCACCTGACGTAACGGTAACTTAGCCACAAACCGATCTAACGCCTCCACCCCCAAAGCAAATTCCCGCAAAGCCAGATTGCGCTTCGCACCCAAACCCCGCTGGCGCAGCCTGTCTAGATGTTCGGGTAAATCGTATTCGGGACCATAAATAATCCGTAGATATTCAGAACCGCGACATTTGACGGCGGGTTGAATTAAACCTTTGCTACCAGCATTAACAAACCGCATCGGTTTGACGACTATTCCCTCGCCGCCAGCTTGGGTTAATGATTCCCACCATTGAGTGGCGGCTGTAACTGCAGCTTTGTCTAGGAGATTGACGGTGCGATGGGTGGTGGCGAGGAGGATAGGCTCCGACTGACAGATTTGGGCGATTTGGTTCATGTGCCAAATATGGTTTTTGTCGGTATGTACTACCCCCTCTGTTGCCATCAGATGGAAGGGTGCGAGCTTGAAATCATCAATCGAATTTACATTCCAGCAGTAACGACGATAGGCTTCGACATATTTGTGTGCCATAGTCGATCGAATCTGTAATTTATCGAGTTGGGGAGCGACAGCGACACCTCGATCGAGTGCTTGTTGATATAGTTTGCTAGCATAATCTAAGGCATGACTTGCCGCTGCGCCGACGGGGGCATATTGACCGCGTAGCAAGCCTTGAGCTTTGGCTGACCAGGGCATCAACTCGCAGTCGAAACACGCCCAGTCAGTCTCTAAGCGGTGCCAGAAATCACATCCAGTGAGGGCGGCGCGAACGCGCTCTAATATTTCGGCTTCGAGGGTGGGATTGTCGAAAAATCTGCGCCCTGTGCGGGTATAACAGATGCCAATCCCTTCACCAGTAATCCCAAACCTTTTTGCGACGGCGGCTTCATCGCGACAGATAATGACTACAGCCCGCGAACCCATGTGTTTTTCTTCGCACACGACTTCGTTAATGCCGAACATCCGGTAATAATCGAAGGCTTCGGTGGGATATTCTAGATATCCTGGTAGTCTGGAAGTCGCCACGGGGGACATTGTTGGCGGGAGATAAATCAACCATTTGGGATTGGCGGCGAAGCGACTCATGACTTCGAGCGCGGCGATCGATCGATCTGCTCCAATTGTAAGATTAGGCTGGAGGCGAGTATTAATAAACCGTTTGCCCAAAACATCGGCAATATCTAGGCTATCATCATCCTCTTGCTGGGCAGTGCGTTCGCCAACGGGTGGATCTAGGGGTTTCATTGGTTCATAATATACCTTTGCCGCAGGTACTTGGACGATCTCTCGCTCTGGATATTTCAACGCCGTCAGCTTACCGCCAAATACACAGCCAGTATCGATATCGATCGTATTATTCAACCATTCCGCTTCCATTACGGGCACATGTCCATAAACCACTGTCGCCATCCCCCGATATTCTCGCGCCCAATTCGATCTCACAGGTAGCCCATATTCGTCGATCTCGCCTGTTGTTTCGCCGTACATGGCAAAAGAGCGGACGTGACCAGAAGTGCGCCCTTGTAGCTCTTCTTTGAGTCCAGCATGAGCAATTACTAGTTTGCCATCATCGAAGAGATAGTGACTGATGAGGGAATCGATAAATTTTGCTAGTTCGCCGCGAAATTCGGTTTGGAGCGGTTCGGGAATGGCTTCAATTTCAGCGACTGTCAGCTCAAAACCATGATTGAGTTTGACATTTTTACCACGTAAATAGCGCAGTAGTTTGAATTCATGATTGCCACAGATGCACATGGCACTCCCCGCCGTCACCATATTGCGGGCGAGTTTTACAGAGTCGAGATTCCGCATTCCGCGATCGACCAAATCGCCGACAAACATCACCTGTCGTCCGGTAGGATGTTTATAAGTCGGAAAATCCCAGCATGGTGGTTGAGGTTCTAAATGTGGTTCGTAACCCAATTTAGCCAGCAAGACTTCTAGCTCATCGCAGCAACCGTGAATATCGCCGATGATATCGAATGGCCCATGTTCGGTCTTACGATTATGCCACAGCGGTTGACGGACGATTTCGACGTTGGTAATATCTTCAACATTCGACAGAACATGGACGTAGCGAAATTCTCTGTCTAGATGCCGTAGCGATCGTTTAAGATTTTCGGTATGTCGTTTGACAACGTGGATGCCAAAGTCTCTATTTTCGCGCTGTTGATTGCGATCGTGACATAATTGAGCAGGGAGATTAAACGCGATCGTCACGGCAAAACAATGATAATCTTTGGCTAATTGCAATAATGGTTTGCGATCTTCTGGTTTCACATTCGTCGCATCGACAACCGTCAATCTACCAGCCTTGAGCCGTTTGGCAACAATATAGTGGAGCAATTCAAACGCATCATTCGTCGCAGCTTGATTGGTTTCATCATCGCAAACGATCGATCGACAGTAGTCAGATGAGATAATTTCTGTAGCGAGAAAATGTTTACGAGCAAAGGACGATTTACCCGAACCGGATGCACCGATGAGGACAACTAAAGACAGTTCGGGGATAGTTAATTTCATATTTGATTATCTTAATTCTCGTTGCGATCTCACAACATCGATACATCGTCAGTAGCTTTACACATGATACGCAGTATCGACTATCTACAAGTAGTAATACTCATAGATATTTACCAACCAATATCCCATATTTAAGCTAACATTTCCGACTCTCCGTCCACACAATCTACCTCATAACAACGATCTTTTCCTTACAGTGATTTCTGTTCCAGCCCGAACCCAACTAAATTAATTACCGTTGGTACTTCACCTGGTTGGGGACGTTGATAGGTTACAATCGTCCGTAGGCGAGAAATGGGAGAAATTAAGCGGAGTTGGTCTACTGCTACCGATCGACTGTAATATGTCACTAGTTCGAGTGTTTGCCGACTGGGTAGATAAGTAAATCGACCAGTAATTGCGCCAGTCTCCGAATAGCCCTCATCCCGCAGATACAAACCCCTAACTATCTCTGTGCTATCAAGCATTTCAGCCGCTAGCGGAGTCGCTGGCGCAAGCGGATCTTTAGCCAAGAGATTTGGATTCAAGATCGCCCGATCTGGTATGAATAAAGCTTTAAGATTCATCGCAACTCGCTCGCCTTTTTCGGATACGGTATCGAATCCGATTCTAAATCCTGGAAATCGATCGATCTCCTCTGTTTCTGACATCGTACCTACTGGCAGAAAAGCTGAAGAAATTTGAGATTTTTCCACTAGACTTAATCCACCTACTTTAAATTCTGTATAAGAACGTTCTACTTCGTTTTGAAGTGGGTAATGATAAGTTCGCTCGGTTTTCCAATTGCCGACACAAGCTGAAAAAAAGTCTTGAATTTCTAACATTTGATGACAACTATTCCAAATATAATTTTTATCAATTTCGATTTAGGATTCCCGACTTCTTCAAGAAGTCGGGAATGTGTCAGGATTTGTTAGTTTAGAACGACAAACCTAATTTTAATCCCATCAGCGCGTGGATGACCATCATGCCCATAATAGTGCTACCAAAATAAGCATGAAACTTACGCAATCCTGGGTTATTGCCACCAAATCCCGTACCAGAAATTAAGCTATTAATGGCTAAAAAAGTCAAGACAATTGTTGCTGTCAAGAAATGAGGACTTGCCATCACCTCATGTTTTTGGATGACTAAAGATAAGATCCCGCCAGTTGCACCGATCGCCATAAAGCCAAACATCACTGGCATAATCTTTTTATGATCGGTCTTATTTTTAATCGCTGCGTCAACATCTGTCGCTGTCAATAATCGCCCTTTCCAGCCAGCATAAGCACCATATCCGCCCATCGCAAACATCACGATGCTCATAAAGAAGGGATGTCCCCAGTGGGTGAGCGGTTCGGGGAGATTGAGTGCGCGAAATTGACTCGCGATCGGTTCTAATAATTGTGCTAAATTTTCACCCATGATACCTGTAGTCTGCTCTTTAAAAATTGGTTTGATCGCTATTGTACAAGGGGTTAGGGGTTTAGGTGTTAGGGAATTAACAGGAGATCGAGCCTAAAACCTAAAACCTAAAACCTAATTCAACCCTTCCATCACCCAAGTTACATAGGTGCCGATCGGACTCCAGATTAGATATGGTATTAATAGAATCATTGCCATCGTCGAGATGGGCAATACCAATGTTGCCAGGACTGCGCCGATAAACCAGCCTACCGCACCGATAATCGTGCCGACCCTCAGACTCTTAAACAAAAACATTGAGGGTGTATAAGCCATAATTACCACCTCTAAGAGCAGATATAACGCCATCAGTCCCCAAGGCTGACTTTTGGTTGAAGCTGCCTCCCAAACCAGATAAGCCGACCATGCACCACAGATTAAAATTGCCGACCAAATTGCCGGAATTAATCGCTCGAATGTCAACCATTGAGGACGACGTTGGCGATTGAACCAGCGATATCCTTCGGCTGTATTCAGTCGTGCTAGCACAAATGCAACTAATACAGTGACAATGCCAATTATCAGCCAGGATTTAATCATGAAAATTAGGGGGTAGAAGATAGGAAGTATATGAAAAAGTCCGCACCTGCGGACTCTTTCATGCTTAAAATCAATCAGTTGCTAATTTAGCGTCTGGCTAATTTTTTAGTGATTTTCCGCAACCGGATTGATTGTGGCGTAACTTCTACTAATTCATCACCATTGATATATTCTAGAGCGCGTTCTAGAGTCATATCGATCGGTGTTTTGAGCTGTACCAATTCTTCCCCACCAGAGGCGCGGTGGTTGGTTAATTGTTTGCTCTTACAGATGTTCAATTCTAGATCCTGCGGACGGTTATTTTCGCCAACAATCATGCCTTTATAAACCTTGGTTCCAGGCTTGATAAAGAATGTACCACGATCTTCCGCACCCATCAGCGCGTAGTCAGTAGCGGTACCTTCCTCAAAGGAAATCAGTACACCATTCCGACGAGCCGAGATATCTCCACAAGTTGGACGATATTCGAGGAAACTGTGATTCATAATCCCTGCACCGCGAGTCATCCGCATGAATTCACCTCGGAAACCAATTAAACCACGAGCAGGAACGACGAATTCGAGGTTAGAACGTCCGTTTGCTCCTACCACCATATCTTGCATTTCGCCCTTGCGCTGACCGAGACGTTCGATACAACTACCGACAGCTTCTTCGGGCACATCTAATGCGAGCAATTCAAATGGTTCGCATTTTTGACCGCCAACTTCACGGTAAATTACTTGAGGCTGGGATACTTGGAATTCAAATCCTTCACGGCGCATATTCTCAATCAGAATACCTAAGTGAAGTTCTCCCCGCCCAGCTACTGCAAATTTATCGGCTTCGTCGGTTTCTTCAACGCGCAGAGCCACGTTAGTTTCCAATTCACGGAAGAGTCTGTCGCGAACTTGGCGAGAGGTAACGCTCTTACCTTCAGTACCAGCGAATGGTGAATCATTGACGCAGAAAGTCATCTGCAAAGTAGGTTCGTCTACTTTGATCATTGGTAGAGCCATTGGCTCAGTGGGACAGGTGATCGTTTCACCGATGTTGGCATCTGCAAAACCTGTTACCGCAACGATATTACCAGCAGTCGCGCTAGGAATTTCGACCCGTTTCAAGCCATCGAAGCCTAAGAGTTTAGTGATCCGTGTTTTGACGATCGAACCATCTTCTTTGATTAAAGCGGCTTGCTGACCCATAGTAATGGTGCCGTTATGAATCTTACCAATTACAATCCGTCCCAGATAATCGGAATAATCGAGGGTGGTTACTTGCAGTTGTAACGGCTTGTCAGCATCTCCAACTGGAGGTGGAACGTGCCGTAAGATCGCCTCAAACATTGGTACCATGTCGGTACCTTTGGTTTCCATGTCGTTCTGGGCATAGCCAGCCATACCGGAAGCAAACAGGTGAGGGAAATCGCATTGATCGTCATCCGCACCGAGTTCGAGAAATAAGTCTAACACTTTGTCCACTGCGGCGTGGGGTGATGCTAACTCTCGATCGATCTTATTGACAACGACAATCGGGCGTAAACCCTTCTCTAGGGCTTTCTTGAGTACGAACCGAGTTTGAGGCATTGGGCCTTCATTGGCATCCACAATCAGGATGCAGCCATCAACCATGCCCAGTACGCGCTCGACTTCACCACCAAAGTCGGCGTGTCCAGGGGTATCGATAATGTTAATTAACGTGTCTTTATACTTGACTGCGGTATTCTTAGATAAAATTGTGATACCACGTTCGCGTTCGATATCGTTGGAATCCATCACACAAATAGGCACTTCTTCCCCTTCGCGGAAAACACCGGATTGTTTCAAAAGTGCATCAACAAGGGTGGTTTTACCGTGATCTACGTGAGCGATGATGGCTACGTTACGAATGGGAATACTCATAAATTGTGGAGTTAGAACTCTAATTGTCTCGATCGAGATTTACTAAAA
>NZ_JANOJV010000214.1:0-11303 GCF_031418915.1 Chamaesiphon sp. VAR_48_metabat_135_sub
CCCCACACCCCCACACCCCCACACCCCCACACCCCCACACCCCTCCCCCTCTCCCCCTCTTCAATGGAAAATCCCGCTACTTCAGAATTAAATCTAGGTGACTTTAAAGATGAACCGATCGCGCATTTGATGCAAGAATTATGTACGCCATTAACGAATATTAAAACAGCTCTCAAATTACTCGAATCCCCCCTGCTAAAACAAGCACAACGACAAAGATATCTGGGATTAATTCGGGGTGAATGCGATCGCCAAACTTTATTAATTAGTGGTGTAACCAGACTGCTGGCGATCGATCGGCCTCCAAATCCATCAGAAATAGTGCCAATTCAGCTCTCCCAGATTATTCCTGGAATAGTTAGTACATATCAACCATTGGCACAAGAGAAAGGAGTTAGACTAGGGTATACTGTAGCCGACGATTTGCCAACAATTATTTTTGTGGAGACATGGCTGCGGCAAATTGCGATCGATCTACTGCACAATGGAATTAAATATACACCCGAAGGCGGACAAGTTTTTGTCAAAGCTTCAGTACAAGGTGAATATGTACAATTAGAGTTTCGAGATACAGGTATTGGTATTCCACCAGCAGAAATACCCAAAATTTTCGATCGTTTTTACCGCGTTCGTAGTTTACCAAACGATCGTGGTGCAGGGTTGGGTTTGACGATCGTTCAGAATATCCTCTTACGCTGTGGTGGCTCGATTTCAGCGATCAGCCAAGTCGGTTCTGGTTCAAAGTTTCGGGTACTTTTACCAACTAGGGGATAGGGGATACCCACATTTTGCACCAGATGCAAAGTCCTTGGGGTGTTAGGGGAAAGGGGACAGGGGGAAAGGGGAAAGGAACTAAACGAACAATATCCCTTCTACCTAACGTCATTAATAGTAAATATATATTGAGGCAAGATGTGGGGAGCGGGGACAGGGATTAGCCCAAAGTCTAAAGCCCAAATCCTAAAGTCTAAAACCTCAAATTTAAAGCCTCAAATCTAAAGCCTAATTTCCTCGTGCGTATATCCAAATTTAGAGTAGTCTTAGTTCGATCGATTAAAGTCTTTTTAGTATTCTGCGTGCTAGTATTCTCAACTAGTATTTACGCACGTAAAATCGAACCAATTTGGTTTGAAGTCACCCAAGTTGATATTGCTGTACCTAAATTAGAGCGAGCATTTAATGGCTATCGGATCGTCCAGATTAGCGATCTTCATGCTGGTGATGGGATCGATCGATCTCATTTAGAAGAAGTTGTCAAGATTGTCAATAGTCAAAATCCAGATTTGGTAGTTATCACAGGCGATCACATCAGCCGATTACCCAAGCAACATCTAGAATTATTAGATACTCTAGCCAAATTGCATCCACGCGATCGCACTATTTCTATCTTGGGTAATCATGACGTGCATGACGATCCCGAGCCAATTCGCACAGCCATAAAACAGGTAGGAATTACGCTCCTAGAGAATACTATTTACACATTAAAACGCGATAGCGCAACACTGCATATTGCAGGTGTTGGTGATGTTTATTTTAAACAAGACAAACTCGATCGAATACTTGCTCAATTACCCGCCACTGGAGCCGCAATTATGCTCGCTCACGAGCCGGATTTTGCCGATGAAACCGCCGCAACTGGACGATTTGGCTTACAATTATCGGGACACTCCCACGGCGGACAGCTCAGGATTCCCTTTTATAAGGGTTATACACCTCTGCTGGCTCGTAAATACCCCTTGGGACGCTATCAGGTTGGCAATATGATTCAATACACTAATCGAGGCATCGGTACGATCAAATTCCAAGCTCGATTTAACTGTCGTCCCGAAATTTCCGTGTTTAATCTAGTCTCTGGTAGCTAGTGGCTGGTAAATTAGGGTTAGGCTTTAGGTATTAGGTATTATGTATTCGGCTGCAAGCAGCCCTCTCATCCCTACCGCCTAATCCCTATGTTTCCAATCCCTAAAGCCTAATCCCTAAACCCTAATACCTAACCCACATGGCATCCATTCGCGAGTTGCATCATCAGCTTGTCACTAAACAACGATCTGCGGTAGAAATCGCCACGGAAGCGATCGATCGAGTCGAGCAACTCGAACCAAAACTGCGCAGTTTTTTGCGGACTACACCCACTCAAGCTCTAGAACAGGCAAGACTAGTAGATGCCAAAATCGCTGCTGGAGAAGAGATTCCACTCCTGGCTGGCATCCCGATCGCGCTCAAAGATAATATGTGTACTCAGGGGATTGAGACTACCTGTGGTTCCAAAATCCTCCAAGGATTCGTTCCCCCCTATGAATCTACAGTTACCCAAAAACTTAAAGACTTAGGCGCGGTATCCCTGGGTAAAACCAACCTCGACGAATTTGCGATGGGAAGTTCTACCGAAAATTCTGCTTATCAAGTCACCGCCAATCCCTGGGATTTAGAACGAGTACCAGGCGGATCTTCAGGTGGTTCTGCTGCTGCTGTAGCGGGGTCAGAATGCGTTGTATCGCTCGGTTCCGATACTGGTGGTTCGATTCGTCAACCTGCGTCTTTTTGTGGCGTGGTGGGGCTAAAACCGACCTATGGACTAGTATCGCGATTTGGATTAGTTGCTTATGCATCTTCCCTCGATCAAATCGGCCCATTTGCGCGGACGGTTGAAGATGCAGCAATCTTATTAGAAGCGATCGTCGGTTACGATCCCAAAGATTCTACCAGTCTCAAAGTCGAGACTCCTAAATACTCCCAATTGCTCACCCCAGATTTACCAAAGGGTTTGAAAATTGGGATTATTACCGAGACTTTTGGCGAAGGTTTAGATCCGCAGGTAGCTGAATCTGTCCGCCAAGCGATCGAGCATTTCCGCTTGCTCGGTGCGGAAATTCAAGAAATTTCCTGTCCCCGTTTCCGCTATGGTTTACCTACCTATTACGTCATCGCCCCTTCCGAAGCATCGGCTAATTTAGCCCGCTATGATGGTGTGAAATACGGCTTTCGGGCAGAGGCTGACAATCTGATGTCGATGTACACTCAGACTAGAGCAGCCGGATTTGGTGCGGAAGTCAAACGCCGGATTATGCTCGGTACCTACGCACTTTCGGCGGGTTATTACGATGCATATTATCTCAAAGCGCAAAAGGTGCGAACGCTGATTAAAGAGGACTTTGAAAAAGCATTCAGTCAGGTAGATATTCTGATTACCCCAACTGCGCCAACCACTGCTTTTAAAGCTGGCGAAAAAACCGCCGATCCTTTGAGCATGTATCTTTCCGACTTGATGACGATTCCCGTCAATCTGGCTGGATTACCAGGCATTAGCATCCCCTGCGGTTTTGATGATAAAGGAATGCCGATCGGTTTACAATTACTCAGTAATGTTCTCCGTGAAGATCTCTTGCTTCAAGTCGCCCACGTCTACGAGCAGTCTACTATTTGGCATAGTCGCTCTCCCCAACTATAAGATCTCCAGATATATTGATGATGGTCAATATGTAAATAAGTAAATATAGGCCGTCATCAATATACCTGAAAGCAAGCAACACCGATTATCTGGCTATATGTTATGAAAATTGAGCCAAGCTAAAGAAACGTGAGTTCGGGATAAGGGTTGTTCCAAGCGAAGTGGTAAACGATAAAGAAGGATTAAAACTAATATTTAAGATCGACTTAACCCCACCTTATGAGCCAATTAGTTAAATGTTCGGGTAAATTTTGCCGTTTTCTAGTAGCTGGATCGATCGTGACATGTTTAGTTATGGCAGTAGCCGATACTAAAGATTTAGTAAATGTTTGAGCATTTATTGACAATATCTGATATTCTATCTCAAATTTACAACTATCGATCGAGCTAGGAGTAAGTTCGATAATTACTCGATCTCCGCAAAACAATGGTCTGAAAAAATCAGCCGACATATGAGTAATTGGCACTGCAAAATCTGGGTTGTTTACAAACACTTTTAAATCGATACCCGACTCAATTAATGAAGTCTCATAAGCAACATGGCAGATCGAAATAATATTAGCAAAGTACATCACCCCTGCTGCATCAGTATCTCGAAACTGAACTGTATATTCACAACTAAAAGACATAGCGTGCTGTTTCCCCTATCCCCGAATCCCGAATCCCGAATCCCGAATCCCTAAACCAACAATAAAGGTTGACATCGATCGAGAGCGTTAGCTAATTGCTCGATTTTAACAGGTTTAGTTACATAGTCATGCATTCCAGCCGCTAGACACTCTTGTTTGTCACCTTCGAGTGCATTTGCTGTCATGGCAATAATTGTCGGACAGCGATGTTCGGGGAATTCGGTCAAAATCCGACGGGTAGCTTCCATTCCGTCCATTTTGGGCATTTGCAAATCCATGAGAATTACATCGTAAGCTTTCTTTTGTAATAGTTCGAGGACTTCTACACCGTTGATGGCAATATCAGCTTGATAGCCCATCCGTTTCAACATATGAATCGCTACTTTCTGGTTAACAAGATTATCTTCAGCTAGCAAAATTCGCAATGGGTATGTGGCTTGATAGAGATCGTAGTTTGATGACTTGGATTTGAGCACAGCGATCGATCTTTCGGGATTTTGACCTAAAATATGCGTGAGTACATCTTGAAGTTGAAATTGTTTGATTGGTTTATTTAAGGTCGCAGCAAAATCGACTTGAGCAGCTTCAATTTCTGCCCGACTGATACTGAGAGAACTGAGCATTACTAGTGGTAATTGTTGGTATTCAGGAAACTCCCGAATTTTTTGAGCGAGGGTCAAACCGTCCATTTCTGGCATATACATGTCCAAAATTGCTAGATCGAAATGACCGCGCAAATTGAGTAATTTGAGAGCTTCAGTTCCAGATTCCGTCGCGTGGGCAAGCATTCCCCACGATTGGGCTTGAAGAGTTAAAATCTTG
Source organism: Chamaesiphon sp. VAR_48_metabat_135_sub (assembly GCF_031418915.1). Classification (NCBI taxonomy): domain Bacteria; kingdom Bacillati; phylum Cyanobacteriota; class Cyanophyceae; order Gomontiellales; family Chamaesiphonaceae; genus Chamaesiphon; species Chamaesiphon sp. VAR_48_metabat_135_sub. The sequence goes on from NZ_JANOJV010000214.1 coordinate 4,900, forward strand.
CGATGGGTGGCATTATCATCGACGATTAATAATCTTTTTCCTTGTAATTCTACTGGTTTATGCTGCTCTGGTTGGGCGGACTGGGATGAAGCTGGTGCAGCTTTGGCAATAATCGTAAAAAAGAAATTCGATCCACCCTCTCCATTACTCTCGACCCACATTCTACCATTCATCAATTCAGTCAGTCTTCGGCTGATTATCAGCCCTAATCCCGTACCGCCATAGTTGCGGGTAGTAGAAGAATCAACTTGACTAAAAGCTTTGAATAATCGATCGATCTTATCTTGGGGGATGCCAATCCCAGTATCTTTGACGACAAATCTCACTTCATAGGTAGGATCTTCCGTCAGAATCAGATCCTCCTGATTAACATTAATTTTCCTCGCTGTCACACCAACTATTACTTCCCCAGAATTGGTGAATTTCAAACCATTACCAATCAGATTGACTAAAATTTGGCGAATGCGCGTGACATCGCCACATAATAAATTCGGGGTGTTTTTATAGATGAGATAGGCAAGTTCTAAGTTTTTTTCCGCAGCTTTGGGTGCGAGCAGATCGAGAGTTTCTTCAATACAATCGCGGATATCAAAAGGTTGGTAGTCTAGCTCTAATTTGCCCGATTCAATTTTGGAAAAGTCGAGAATATCATTAATTAATGTGAGTAGCGCATCTCCACTGTGACGGATCGTACTTACAAAATCATATTGTTGGGGCGTAAGTTCGGTATCTAATAATAATCCTGTCATCCCAATCACCCCATTCATTGGCGTGCGGATTTCGTGACTCATGGCAGCTAAAAATGCACTTTTAGCTTTATTGGCTGATTCTGCCGCCTTTCTGGACTGTTCGAGCAGATGATTTTGCTGCTGAAGTTCCTCAGACTTGTGGCGCAAAGCCAAATTTGATGCTTCTAGTTCTCGATGTAAATGAGATTGATTGAGTACTCGTTTGACTCTTTGACGCAATACCGCCCAGTGAATGGGTTTGGTAATATAGTCAGCAGCACCCACTTCATAGGCTCGATCGAGTGACGCGCTATCATCTAACCCAGTAATCATCAATACTGGTGTCAGTTCCCCTCCAGGTAAATGTTGCAGATGGGCGCAACATTCAAATCCATCCATCCCTGGCATCACCCCATCCATCAGCACTAAGTCTGGTTGGATTTCTTGGTAAATGACGATCGCTTCTTCTCCATTCGGCGCAGTTCTGACCTGATAGCCATCTTGGGTGACTTTCTCACATAATACCTGTCGAACTACCTCATCGTCGTCAACAATCAGGATCAGTGGTGGGTGATGATATGTTTGACCGATTGTCATAATGAATAATAAATCAGTTGACCCTTTGTGTGGCTTCAGGGCAGGCAGTTGACAGTTGGTCAATCTGGAGGTTTTCGAGTCAAACACAGCACAATTAAGTTTAAAAACGGCGTTGACAGAGGATTGACTGCTTCTTTATTTATCCCAAAAATCGACGATGAACTGACATATCCGCCCAATTCAACTGGTGTGTCCTGAAATATTTCCGAACTTATTCATCGATCGCCGATAACTAATAACGGTTCTGTGGTACCATCGCTGTGTTATCTGTGACTAATTCAGACGTGACTTCGATCCGCGATCCGAACGCTTTGCGTCAGCTATGCCAAGATTACCACCCTGTATCCGATCCTTCGATCCTTTGACTGTAACTTCATGCAATTATTGCGAGATTCCCTCCGCCGAACTAAGATTGTTGCTACCATCGGTCCGGCAACTAGTAGCCCTGAAGTCCTGAAGCAACTGATTCAAGCTGGCGCAACGACTCTGCGCCTCAATTTTTCGCACGGTACTCACGATGACCACTTGGCAAATATTCGCCTGATTAGGCAAATATCCTTTGAACTCAATCAGCCTGTGGGTATCTTACAAGATTTACAGGGGCCGAAAATTCGGTTGGGTAAATTTGCTGATGGTTCGATCGTGCTTAAAAATGGCGATCCATTCACGCTGACGAGTAAAATCATCCCAGGGACGCAGACGATTAGTTCGGTGACTTACGATACTCTCGCTGACGAAGTTCCAGTTGGTTCGACGATCTTGCTAGATGATGGTAAGGTTGAGATGGTAGTGACCGCAGTCGATCGAGACACCAGTGAATTGCACTGTAAAGTCGTAGTTGGTGGGCCATTATCCAATAGTAAGGGTGTAAATTTTCCTGGAGTTTACCTGTCGATTAAGGCTCTGACAGATAAAGATCGTCTGGATCTAATGTTCGGACTAGATCAGGGCGTAGACTGGGTAGCACTGAGCTTCGTCCGCAATCCCGCCGATATCCTCGAAATTAAAGAACTGATTGCCAATGCGGGTAAAGAAGTCCCCGTGATCGCTAAAATTGAAAAGCACGAAGCGATCGAGCAAATGGAAGAAATCCTCGCGCTCTGCGATGGTGTCATGGTAGCACGGGGCGATCTAGGCGTAGAATTGCCCGCCGAACAAGTCCCCCGAATTCAGAAACAATTAATCGCCACCGCCAACCGGATGGGGATTCCAATTATTACCGCGACCCAAATGTTGGATAGTATGGTAAATAACCCCCGTGGGACTCGGGCCGAGATTTCTGACGTTGCCAATGCTATTCTAGACGGTACCGATGCGGTGATGCTCTCCAACGAAACCGCTGTAGGTAATTATCCGATCGAAGCTGTCGAAACGATGGCGAGAATTGCCCTGGAAACCGAGAAAGAAAAACTCTCCAAACGCTGGGAAGATAACAAGAGATCGATTCCCAACGCCATCAGCGAAGCCGTTGGCAATATCGCCGAACAACTCGGAGCCGCCGCCATCATCCCCTTCACCAAAACCGGAGCTACCGCTCGCAGCGTTTCCAAATTTCGCCCATCCAAGCCGATTCTTGCCGTTACACCCCATGTAGACGTAGCTCGTAGGCTTCAACTCGTTTGGGGCGTTCAACCCATGCTCCTGCTCGATCTAGCCAACGTAAACGACAACTTCCAAGCCGCCATCAACATGGCGCGGACGAGCAATCTCCTCCAAGAAGGGGATCTGGTGGTGATTACCTCTGGTACTCAAGGTGTAGCTGGTTCAACCGATCTCGTCAAAGTCGAAGTTGTCACGGCAATTTTAGGACAGGGGATCGGCATCGGACATGGATTGGTGACAGGAGTAGCTCACATTGCCCGCACGCCGAGGGATGTCGCCCACTTTAATAAAGGAGATATCTTGATTGCCACGACGACTAATGCTGAATACTTAGACGCAATTCGTAAAGCCAGCGCGATCGTCGTTGAAGATGAGGGTTTAACCTGTCATGCAGCGGTGTTAGGCTTGCGATTGGATATTCCCGTCATCGTCGGCGTAAAGGATGCCACAGGTGGCATTCGCGGCGGTACTGTAATTACGCTGGATGTTCAACGCGGGTTAATCTATTCAGGGGCAATTAGTTTTAATTGATTTTACCCCGATCGACCTAGATCCCCGACTTTTTTAGAAAAGTCGGGGATCTTGCGCTATTTAGATTGGTGGTAATATTGATGCGATCGATAAGCTAAGATTGGGGAATGCGAGGGGTGAAATTGAATGGGTTTCGGTGAGAATCAGTTGACTGGTATAGCCTGTGGGCGTAGGATCGCGGAAGATATGAACTTGACGATTTTTAATATCTACGACCCAGTATTCGGCGATACTCGATCGAGCGTAGAGTTTGTCTTTGACTTCGCAGTCTTGTTTGAGTGTAGAATCAGCTACTTCGATGATTAGATCAATATCATTAGGAACGGGATGGTGTTCGTTGTAATCGAGGATAGTTCCTTTGACAATGGCAAGATCTGGTTCTGGCTCCGAGAAGTTATCCAACCGAATCGGATCTTGAGTACGAATTAGAGCACTCTTGCCAAGTTGATCTTGAAGATTAGTAGCTAAAAGTTGGAGTGTTGTGACATGGGGAGTTCCTTTAGCCGTCATGATGATAATTTGTCCATCAATTAATTCAGTCCGTTCGTTAGGATCGAGAATACCCAGTTCGCTCATCCGGTAGTAGTCTTGGACTGTCCAATATTTAAGACAAATAGATGATGAAGATTCGATTGCTATTTTCATGCTCAAAGGTTCCGCCAATGCAGATGCTCCGCTGTGCAAATCAGGTAAAGTTTTGAGGACAGTCATATTTAGAATTCTCCGCTTTACACCTTTGTCTGTTGAAAGCTCGATCGCTACTATTCTAATCGATCGAGCTGATTGATTTAATACTTGATGCGCGGATCGATCCAGGCATTGATCAGATCGATAAGAATACTAGCAATTACCACGATCGCTGCGAAGAATACCATAATTCCCTGTACAGTAGGATAGTCACGATTGGAGATAGCTTCATACAATTGACTTGCCAATCCTGGCCAAGAAAAGGTAACTTCAGTTAAGACTGCACCACCGAGCAGGGAAGCAGTAGTCAAACCTAAGACAGTAATCACCGGAATCATCGCATTTTTGAGAGCGTGGGAAATCAAAATCTTGTTTTCAGGAATCCCTCTCGCTCTGGCGGCTTCGACATATTCGGCTTTCATGCTTTGCTTGAGATTTACCCGCACAATCCGTTCAAAAATGCCGCTGAGTAAAATACCCAATGTCAAACAGGGTAAAGCCAGATGATGAATCGAGACGAAAAAGCTGGGGATGTCGAAATGGAGTAGACTATCGATCGTGTAGAGTCCAGTAATTTTCGCAGGAGGAGTTAAGTTCGCCGGAAATCTACCACCAAGGGGGAAAATATGTAATTGCACTGCGAATACTAATTGCAATAACATTCCCACCCAAAAAATCGGTAACGAATAACTAACTATTCCAAATAATCTTCCACCTACTTCGGATTTTGTCCCTGGACGAGCTGCGCCAATCGTACCCATAATAACTCCAACAACAAAGGCAATTACCATACTACCGATCGCCAGTTCTAATGTTGCAGGGAAATTTTCTTGAATGACGTTAACTACAGCTTTACCAGAGCTGGTGATAGAATCCCCGAAATTGCCTTGTAAAATATTACCGAGATAACGAAAATATTGAACATAAATTGGTTGTTCTATACAGAACATCGGTTGCTTTTCGCATAAATTCTTCATGAATTCTGCTTTGGTTGCATCCGATGCTCTCGCACCCAAAAACATATCCGCCGGATCGCCAGGTGTCGCTTTGAGCAGGAAAAATACCAATGTCACGATCGTCAATAGCATCAACGGAGCTAGCAGCAATCGTGCGGCAAGATAGTATTGGAGAGTTTTCGATCGAGACATAAGGGTTGTGCTTAGTTTTGGTAGATTGGGGCTTAGTTCTGGTAAGGCTTTAGGTGTTAGGTGTTAGGCTTTAGGGCAAGAGTTACGAATTGAAAGTTAGATTTTAATTAATTGTTAAACAAACTTTGTTTTTGTTTTAGATCGAAAGATAAATTTAGTCCCTAAAGCCTAAAACCTAAAACCTAAAACCTATTTCTTCATTTCCGAATACAGTAAATTCTGAAGTGGATCGATTTTGATGCCGCTCATGCCTTTTTTAGCAAAGACAAAATCTTTGGTTTGCCAGAGGGGAATGAGGGGAACATCCTGGATCAGTTGAGATTGGATGTCGGCGTAGATTTGTTTGCGTTTAGTGGGATCTGATTCCTTGCCTTGAGCATTAATTAGTTCATTCATTCGATCGCTATAATAGAACGATCCTTGAGATTGACTCGCACCTTCTCCGCATCCATTCTGCTTTACGCCTTTTTCGTCGATTAAAACTTTAGGACATTGGAGGAATGGTTGGACAAAGTTGTCAGGATCGAGAAAATCGGGATACCAATCTTGAAGTGTTGATGGATAAACATTCTTGCTAGCATACTTGAAGAAAGATGCCGACTCGATCGTGTTTGGTTCGAGTTCGAGCATCCCATCTAATTTTTTGTTGGCATAGGCACGCAGAAAGCCCGCAGTCAGGCGACGGGATGTAGAACCAGAGGGATACCAGATTTGAATTCTAGCGGGGTTCTGGGGCGAAAATCCAGCTTGGGTGAGCAGTTGTTTGACCTTGGGAATATTACCATCCCCATAGGCATTTTTAAAAACTGGCTGAGACACGGCAAAGGTATCGGGGACGATACTGTATAAGGGCTTTCCTTGCCCGTACAAGATGCGTTCGTTGATAGTTGGTCGATCGACTAAAGCTGCCAGTGCTTGACGGACTAGGGGGTTATCGAGCGGCTTCTGGAGGACATTGAGGATCAGATAACTGGTAACACTACCATCGATCGCGATCGATTGCCAATTACCCGCTTTGGCTCCGGCTTCGAGCACTTTGACTTGATCTGGCTCTAATGCTTGGAAGGCAACGTCAACAGCTCCGGTGCGGAAGGAGTTGTAGAGGTTTGCC